>JAHEJE010000316.1 GCA_024639035.1 Alphaproteobacteria bacterium | reverse complement strand
CTGACGGCACCGAAACTCAAGAGCCATGAGGCCAGGATGCCGATCAGAAGCCTGCCGCGAACTTTCAACCTACCTGGCCTTTTCATGCGGCGCGGTCGGGCAGCCGGCTTGTTTCCAGGCCTTGTAGCCGCCGGTCAGGTTGTAGACCGGGCGCAGGCCCATCAGTTTGGCCGTTTGTGTCGCCAGCGCCGACCGCAGGCCGCCGGCACAACAGAAGATGTATGCCCGGTCTTGGGAAAACTGTTGCTTGTGATACGGGCTGTCCGGATCAATCCAGAATTCGAGCATGCCACGCGGGGCATGAAACGCGTCGGGGATTACTCCATCGCGCCACAGCTCGCGAATGTCGCGAATGTCGACAAGCAGGGCGCCGTCCTCGCTGACCATGCGCTCTGCCTCGATCGGCCCAACTTCGTCAATTGCCTCGTGCGCCTGCTGGCAAAGTTGCTTTATCCCAACACTGATGTTCTGCATGGCTGCCCCTATGATCCCTTCTTCCATGCCTCGTAGCGCGCCCGCGTTGCCTCATCGGGCGGATAGAGGCCAGGCAGCTTGGCACCATTGTTGACTTCACCGACCAACCAGCCTTCAAGCCGCTCCTGCTCGGGGCCCAGCTCGACGACATGATCGACCAGCGCCTTGGGAACCACAACGCAACCATCTGAATCTGCACAAATTATGTCATCGGGAAAAATCGCAACGCCGCCGCAGGCGATCGGCTCCTGCCAACCGACAAATGTCAATCCGGCGATAGACGGCGGCGCGGCGGGTCCGGCGCACCATACCAGCAGGCCGGTATCCTCAACGCCATCGACGTCGCGCATGGCGCCATCGGTCACCAGCGCCCTGACCCCACGGTTGACCATTCTGGCACACAGGATATCACCGAACACGCCGGCATCCGTAAAACCCATGGCATCGATTACCGCAATCGCACCGGCGCTCATGTCCTCGATGGCGTGGCGCGTCGATATCGGGCTGGTCCAGCTTTCCGGGGTTGCCAGGTCCTCGCGCATCGGCACGAAGCGCATGGTGAAGGCCGGGCCGACAACGCGCTGCTGGCCTAGCACCAGCGGTTTCGACCCGCGTATCCAGGTGTTCCGGATCCCCTGCTTTAACAGAATCGTCGTGATGGTTGCGGTGGTCAGCGACTGGAGGACGTGGAGTTGTTCTTGCGTTGCCATTGATCGGTTTCGTTCTCGGGACCTGGGAAGTGCATATGCTTCGAACAGTGCGCCCGTTTCGTCAAGCCCATATGCGCAAACTCGTACAGGTTCAGGGATAATCGGCGCAGGCTTTGCCCCTCACTGCGGAGCAAAGCCCGTTTCACGCTGGGTCTATTGGGGGTTCAGAGCGGTCGTGCTCTTGGCCAACCGCAAGAGATTGATGAATTCGGTGCGATAGCCATAGTCATCGGTGCCTTTTGCACCCTTAGCCAGCTTGATGACATCGTCATAGGTGTACTCGCCTGTATAGCCATCGCTTCGCAATATCTGGCCGAATGCAGCCACGGCGCTTGCAAAACGCGCTTCAGTGTCCGCCTGGGCGATGGATTCCACCTCGTTCGCCGCGGTAATCGGATTGCTCAGCAGCCGGCTCTTGTTGCCATCAGGCAACTTGTAGCGCAGCTTCAAGAAGCCATATTCATCGCTGTTACCCGTGCTGACAGGTTCTTCGCTCTCGTTCTGATAGCGCAGACTGTCCACCAGAACAGCGCGCGAACCGACAGGCGTCAGTTCGTAGATCGCGGTTACGGTGTGCCCGGCGCCGATCTCGCCGGCATCGATCCGGTCGTTGTTGAAATCCTCACGCTTGAGCATGCGGGTCTCATATCCGACCAGGCGATATTCGGAGATGGCCGCCGGATTGAATTCAATCTGGATCTTTACGTCCTTGGCGATGGTGAACAGCGTCGCCCCGGCTTCCTCGACCAGCACTTTCCGCGCCTCGGACAGGTTGTCGATGTAGGCCGCGTTGCCATTGCCGTTCTGCGCCAGGACCTGCATCAAGCCATCGTTGTAGTTGCCGCGCCCAAATCCCAGCACGGACAGGGAAATGCCGGTCTTGCGCTTGCGCTCGACAAAACCTTTCAACTCCGAGGGATCGGTGATGCCGACGTTGAAATCGCCATCGGTGGCCAAGATGACCCGGTTGACCCCGGCCTCGTCATAGTTCTGTTCGGCCAACTGGTAGGCTTGGCGAATGCCTGCACCGCCGGCGGTGGAGCCTCCGGAGCGAAGCCTGTTCAGGCTGGCGAGAATGTCGCTCCTGTCGGTGACCTTGGTCGGCTTCAGGATGGTTCCCGCCCTGCCGGCGTAAGTGACGATCGACACCGTGTCATCCGGATCGAGCGTGTTCAACAACAATTTGAAGGAGTTGATCAGCAGGGGCAGCTTGTTCGGCGCGTTCATCGAACCGGAGGTGTCGATTAGGAACACCAGGTTCGAGCGCGGTTTCTCGCTTGTCGGCAAATCGTACCCCTTGATGCCGATGTGCAGCAGTTTGGTCTCGGTGTTCCATGGCGTCGGCATCACCGTGACGTGGGTCGCAAACGGCGCTTCGCGGTCGTCCGGCAGCGCATAATCGTATGGGAAGTAGTTGATCAGCTCCTCGATGCGAACCGAATTGCCGGGTGGCAGGACACCGTTATTCAACGATGCGCGCATGAAGGCGTAGGACGCCGTGTCGACATCGATCGAGAAGGTCGACACCGGTTCGCGCCTGACCTGTTTTACCGGGTTGGCGGCAAACTCGTTGAACTTGTCGCGGCCCTGATCCTGATAGAAGCCCGGCTGAATAGTGTCCACGGGCGCCGGCGCCGGCGCCGGCGCAATTTTGGAAGCGACAGAGCGCGCATCCAATTTCTTCTTGGACGCCTTTGCCTCCTCGGGAGAGATGATCCCCGAAAGCGTTACTTCAAGTTGGCGGCGCTCGCGCTTTCCACTACTCTTGGCGCTCTGGCGCGCCGGGTTATTTTGGTAGACAATGGATGCGCCCTGCCCTGCAGCATCATCGCTGCGCAGCGCATCGGCCTCAGTCTTGCGCCGTTCCGTGCCGACCTGGGCGTTCTTGTTACCGGCCACCTTCTCCTCGACCGGGACCGCTGCCGGGGCCGGCTGGCTGCTTTGCCCGACCGTCAGATCCTTGGCCTGCTCGCTCTCGGCAACCTTCATGTCCGCAAGCTCCGGCGTCATCAGCTGCAAGTGCTCGACGTTCAGCACGGCAAGCGAAATCACGGCGAGGCTCACGCCGCCGAGCAGATAGGGTTTCAGGTTGGGTGCAGTCGCATTCATGGATCGTCTCC
>JAHEJE010000315.1 GCA_024639035.1 Alphaproteobacteria bacterium | reverse complement strand
AAAATGTTCACCCTCACCAACCAGCTCATCGGCTTTCCCCGCCATCTGTCGCAGCATGTCGGTGGCTTCGTCATCACCCGCGACCGGCTGTCCTCGCTGATCCCCATCGAGAATGCCGCCATGCAGGACCGCACCATCGTCGAATGGGACAAGGACGATCTGGAAAGCCTTGGTATGCTCAAGATCGACATCCTGGCGCTTGGCATGCTGACCTGCATCCGCAAGGCCTTCACCTTCCTTGCCCGTCACTACAACCGCCACGAAACCCTCGCCTCGCTGCCCGACGAGGACGAGAAAACCTACGACATGATCTGCCGCGCCGACACCGTCGGTGTGTTCCAGATCGAAAGCCGCGCCCAGATGTCGATGCTGCCGCGCCTCAAGCCGCGCTGCTATTACGATCTCGTCATCGAGGTCGCCATCGTCCGCCCCGGCCCCATTCAGGGCGACATGGTCCATCCTTATCTGCGCCGCCGCCAGGGTCTGGAACCGGTCGAATTCCCCTCGCCTGAACTGCGCGGCGTCCTCGGCAAGACCCTCGGTGTGCCGCTGTTTCAGGAGCAGGCCATGAACATCGCCATCGTTGCCGCCGGCTTCACCCCCGGCGAGGCCGACAAGCTGCGCCGCGCCATGGCCACCTTCCGCCGCGTCGGCACCATCCAGACCTTCAACGACAAGATGGTCGAGGGCATGGTCGCCAACGGCTATGACCGCACCTTCGCCGAGCACTGCTTCAAACAGATCGAGGGTTTTGGCGAATACGGCTTTCCCGAAAGCCACGCCGCCAGCTTTGCCCTCCTGGTCTATGCCTCGTGCTGGCTCAAGTGTCACTATCCGGATGTGTTCTGCGCCGCCATTCTCAATTCCCAGCCGATGGGGTTCTACGCCCCGGCGCAACTGGTCCGCGATGCCCGCGAACACGGCGTCGAAATGCGCCCCGCCGACATCAACCACTCCGACTGGGACGCCACCCTGGAGCCGGACGCCGAGCCACACCCCATATCCCCGCAACACAAATCCATGGCCGGCATCATGCGCCACAGCCATGCCGTGCGCCTCGGCCTGCGCCTCGTCAAGGGGTTCGGTGAAGCCGACGCTCAAATCCTCGCAGCCCGCCGGGCGGGCGGGTACGACAGCGTCCGCGATCTGTGGCTGCGCTCCGGCCTCACTCGCGCCGCAATCGAAAAACTCGCCGACGCCGATGCCTTCCGATCCATCGGCCTCGACCGGCGCGATGCCCTGTGGGCCGTGCGCGCCCTTGATCCCCTGTCAGCCCCCGAAAGCCTGCCGCTGTTCGCCGCCGCCGGCGCCGCCAGCCTGCAGAACGAACCCGACGTTCACCTGCCGCCGATGCCGCTCGGCGAACACGTCATCCACGACTACCGCGCGCTTTCCCTGTCGCTCAAGGCCCACCCGGTCTCCTTCGTGCGCGATTGGCTCACCGCCCACCGCTACACCCCCAACACCGAACTCCACACCACCCATTCAGGCAAACGCATCTCCATTGCCGGTCTGGTGCTGGTGCGCCAGCGCCCCGGCTCGGCCAAGGGCGTGGTGTTCGAGACAATCGAGGATGAAACCGGCATCGCCAACGTCATCGTCTGGCCAAAAGTGTTCGAAAAATACCGTACCACCGTGCTCGCCAGCCGCTTCGTCGGCATCCGCGGCCGCCTGCAATCGCAAGACGGCGTCATCCACCTGGTCGCCGACCACCTGGAAGACCTCACCCACCTGCTGGTCGCCATCGCCGGCGAGGCCGAAGACATCGGCGGCCTGGCCAATGCCGATGAGGTCAAGAACCCGTCCCAGGACATCCGCCAAAAAATCAAACCCGCCACCCGCCTTCCCAAAGTCCTCAAAACCGCACCCCGCCTAACCACCCGCGCCCTGCCGGGTGGGCGGAACTTTCATTGAGTCCAGATTGGTCAACGCTGCAAACTGGCATCACCGTATGACCCAATCTGGCGGGTGGATTCCCTCAGGACGGCTCACTATCATTAAGCCACAAGAATTCCGCCCGACCGGGCTGCACGCACCTATCCAAGAGGAACACCTCAATGAAAATGACCACCGAAGAAGCTTTCGTCAAAGTTCTGCAAATGCACGGCATCGAGCACGGCTTCGGCATCATCGGCTCGGCTTTTATGCCGATCTCAGATTTGTTTCCGAAAGCCGGCATCACCTTCTGGGATGTGGCGCATGAAACCAACGGTGGCCTGATCTGCGACGGCTACACGCGCACCACCGGCAAGATGGGCATGGCGATTGCCCAGAATGGCCCCGGTGTTACCGGCTTCGTCACCGCCATCAAGACGGCCTACTGGAACCACACACCGATGCTGCTGGTCACCCCGCAGGCGGCCAACAAGACCATCGGCCAGGGCGGCTTCCAGGAAGTCAACCAGATGCCGATGTTCGCTGAAATGGTGTGCTATCAGGAAGAGGTCCGCGATGCCTCGCGCATCGCCGAGGTTCTCAACCGGGTCATCCTGCAGGCCTGGCGCGGTTCCGCCCCGGCCCAGATCAACATCCCGCGCGACTACTGGACCCAGGTCGTCGACATCGAACTGCCGCAAATCATCAACTTCGAGCGTCCCTCCGGCGGCAAGCAGGCCATCGCCGAGGCTGCCAAGCTTCTGTCCGATGCCAAGTTCCCGGTCATCCTCAACGGTGCCGGCGTCGTACTCGGCGGCGCCATCGACGCCTCGCGCCAGCTCGCTGAACGCCTCAGCGCTCCGGTGTGCTGCAACTACCAGCACAACGATGCCTTCCCCGGCAGCCACAAGCTGTTCGCCGGTCCGCTCGGCTACAACGGTTCCAGGGCCGGCATGGAGCTGATCAACAAGGCCGATGTCGTGTTGTGTCTCGGCACCCGGCTCAACCCGTTCTCCACCTTGCCGGGTTACGGCTTCGACTACTGGCCCAAGGACGCCAAGATCATTCAGGTCGACATCAACGCCGACCGCATCGGCCTGACCAAAAAGGTCGCCGTCGGCATCCAGGGCGACGCCAAACAGGTCGCCGAGCAAATCCTCGCTCAGCTTTCATCCTCTGCCGGCGATGCTGGCCGCGACGACCGCGAAGCCCTGATCCACCAGACCAAGTCGTCCTGGCTGCAGGCCCTGGCCAGCATGGACCACGAGGACGACGACCCCGGCACCACCTGGAACGAACGCGCCCGCGATCGCGACTCTGATCGTATGAGCCCACGCCAGGCCTGGCGGGCCATT
Source organism: Alphaproteobacteria bacterium (assembly GCA_024639035.1). Lineage (GTDB taxonomy): Bacteria > Pseudomonadota > Alphaproteobacteria > Rhizobiales > Aestuariivirgaceae > JAHEJE01. The sequence goes on along the minus strand of JAHEJE010000315.1, from coordinate 91 downwards.
CAGGACGGCCTGCCGAAAGAAGCCATCATTTCCTCCGACATCGGCAACAACTGCGCCATCGGCAACGCCTATCCATCGTTCGAGCAGGGCC
>JAHEJE010000314.1 GCA_024639035.1 Alphaproteobacteria bacterium | reverse complement strand
CTAAGCACAAAAGATGCAAGGGAGGTCACGCATGAACAAGTTTATGGTACTGGCGGCATCGCTGACGTTTCTCGGGGTTCCGGCCTATGCCGGGTCCTGCCCGAGCCTGGTCCACAAGATCGATGAAGCGCTGAAGACCGTCGAATTGTCGGAAGAAGACAAGGCCAAGGTCATCGAACTGCGCAACAAGGGTGAAACCCAGCACGACAACGGCGAGCACGCGCAGTCCGTCGCCACGCTGAACGAAGCCCTCACCGCACTCGGCATGTAGTTGGTTCGGACCGGGGGCGCCTTATCCATCCGGACCGCTGGCGTCAGGGCTGGACCCGTGTTGATTTCAACAAGCGCTGAACCAGCGAGGCCTCCGGGTCTGGCGAGCCGATCTGCCGGTTGGCATCGCGCAGCCGCATGATCAGCGCCTTCATGATCGCCGCCATGGTCGCCGGATTGGTCTCGATCTGCTCCAGGATATCGTCCGGCGCATAGGCGATGCACACCGCGTCCTGCGACACCACCGCCGTGGCCGAGCGCGGCCCGTCGTCGATGATGCCCATTTCGCCGAACACTTCCCCTGGACCCAGTTCGGCAACGACCTTGTCGCGTTTGCCGGACGTGATGACGATCTGCACCCGGCCGCTGAAGATCTGGTAGCAAAGATCGCTGGCCTCACCTTCGTTGAACACGGTCTCGCCGGCCGCAAACTGCAGCCTCTTCGGTTCTGTCTTGCTCATCGTTCCTGTTCCCGCCTTGCACCGCGCCTGCGCTACGTCAATAGTGCGCTCAATCTTCAATCCAAGGCAAGTCATAACCACTATGCGCCGGTCAGGCCCGCGTGGTAGACAACCCGGATGCCGGCGAGTTCTCCCCCCGCAGCCGGGGCCAAGTCTCCATTGCTGTTTTCCATTCTGGTCGCGGTGTCCACCGTCGGCCCGCTGGCGATGAACATCTTCGTGCCGTCGATCCCCGGCCTGATGCGCGAATTCTCCGCCACCTCAGGAACCGTTCAGCTCACCCTGACTGTCTACCTTGCCGGCATCGCGGTGTCGCAACTGTTCTATGGCCCGCTGTCCGACCGGTTGGGCCGCCGCCCGGCCATGCTGTGCGGCCTCATCGTCTATGTCGTGGCCAGCCTGGCCTGCGCCATGGCCTCATCGATCGAGCTGTTGATGCTGGCCCGCTTCTTTCAGGCCACGGGCGGTGCTGCCGGCATGGTGCTCGGCCGCGCCATCGTGCGCGACCTGCACGGCCGCGAAGCATCGGCCAGCGTGCTCGGCTACATCACCATGACCTGGGTTCTGGTGCCGATGTTCGCCCCGGCGCTGGGCGGCTTTCTCGACGAAATATCGACATGGCGCACATCGTTCCTGGTCCTCACCGGTCTTGGAACAGCAGTGCTGGCGCTCGCCTGGTGGTCGCTGCCGGAAACCAACCTGCAGGCCGGCGCAGGGGCTTCTTCGCGCAACACGGCAAATGCCCGCGTCCTGCTGCGCCAGCCGGCCTTCATCGTCTACACTTTGACCCTGGCGTTCTGCAGCGCCGTGTTCTTCAGTTTCATCGCCGGCGCCCCGTTCATCATGGTCGAGGTCCTCGGCCGCTCACCGCTCGACTACGGCCTGTGGTTCATGCTGATCTCGATTGGCTACATGACCGGAAATTTCCTCTCCGGCCGTTATTCCGAAACCGTCGGCATCGACCGCATGATCACCATCGGCAACAGCCTTGCGATCGTCGGCACCTGCGCCATGCTCGGCTTTGCCCTGACCGGCCATCTCGCCCCGCTCACCCTGTTCGCACCGATGCTGCTGGTCACCCTCGGCAACGGCCTGACCATTCCCGGCGGCACCGCCGCGGCCATCTCGGTCCTGCCCGGCACCATCGGCATCGCCGCCGGTGTTTCCGGTTTCGTCCAGACCGGCACCGGCGCCCTGGCCTCACAGCTTTCCGGTCACCTCCAGGGCACGGCACCGCTCGCCGCCCTGTGGATCATGGCCGCCAGCGCCATCCTCGCCGGCATCGTCCACCGGTTCAAACCCCCTGATGGCTCCAGGCCGCCTGGTGGCCGCTGATCGACTTGACCTCGAGAAAATCTTCCAGACCCCACTTGCCGCCTTCACGGCCATTGCCGGACTGCTTGTAGCCGCCGAACGGACTGCCGGCCGGGCGCACCGCACCGTTGATCATCACCATGCCGGCCCTGAGCGCCCGCGCCACCCGGTCGGCCTTGGCCGGATCCGACGTATGCAGATAGGCCGCCAGGCCATAGGGCGTGTCGTTGGCCACCGCCACGGCCTCGTCCTCAGTGTCGAACGGGATCATCGCCAGCACCGGCCCGAACACCTCTTCGCGGGCAATCGTCTGGTCGTTGCTGACATCGGCAAAGATCGTCGGCCGAACGAAGTAGCCGCGGTTGAAACCTTCCGGCCGGCCGACGCCGCCGAGCACCACCCGCGCACCGTCGTCGATCGCCGTCTGGATCAGGCCCTGCACCTTGTCGAATTGCGCCTCGGACACCAGCGGCCCCATGTGCCGGCCTTCCTCGGCCGGATCGCCCGAATGCACCTTGGCCCCGACCTCGGCGGCGATCTTGATCGCGTTTTCATAGACCGGCCGTTCGACCAGCATCCGCGTCGGTGCATTGCACGACTGCCCGGTGTTGTTGAAGCAGTGCAGCACACCGCCCTTGACCGCCTTTTCAAGGTCCGCATCGGCAAACACGATGTTCGGCGACTTGCCGCCCAGCTCCAGGGTCACCCGCTTGACCGTCTCGGCCGCCGCCTTGGACACCGCGATACCGCCGCGCGTCGAACCGGTGAACGACATCATGTCGATGTCCGGGTGATGCGACATCGCCTCGCCGACCCCCGGCCCATCGCCGTTGATCAGATTGAACACACCGGCCGGGAACCCGGCCTCCTCGACCATCCGGGCAAAAACCAGCCCCGACATCGGCGCCACTTCCGACGGCTTCAGCACCACCGTGCAGCCGACCGCCAGCGCCGGCACCACCTTCAGCGCGATCTGGTTGACCGGCCAGTTCCACGGCGTGATCAGCCCGCACACACCGATCGGCTCATGCACGATGCGCTCGCCGGTATCGTTGAAATCGCTTTCGAACTCGAACCCCTTCAGCGCCTCGATGAAGGCACCGATATGGTGTGGCCCCGAGCCGGCCTGGGCCGTTGAAGCCAGCGTCTTCGGCGCCCCCATTTCCTGGCGGATCGCCTCGGCCATTTCCGGCATCCGCGCCTTCGAAATTTCCAGAAGCCGCTCGAGCAGCGCCAGCCGTTCGGCAAGGCTGGTCTGGCTGTAGGGTGCAAAAGCAGCCCGCGCCGC
>JAHEJE010000044.1:11327-12463 GCA_024639035.1 Alphaproteobacteria bacterium | reverse complement strand
CGCTTAGGGTCAGGACTCATTGATTGATCTAGAAGATGTCTGGTTCTTCTTCGCTTCCCGCCAATCCGCTGTAGATGCGGTCAAAAAACCCATTCGAGACCACCTGACAAAGCGATTGTAACGGGTCTTGTGCAGTCCATAAAACTCCGGCGCACCCCGCCCATCCCAAAACATTACGTATGACGTGGATTGTACCGCTGATAACACGCCTGTCATAGACGCGAGGTCTTCCGTGGGGACGGGCAAGCGGGATGGGTCAAGAGTCAATGGCAAGGGCCAGTGGTTGTAGATTTGATTCCTCACAGCTGCGAAGGACCGAGATGCGGACAAAGCGTGAATTTGACAACTCAATCGTCTCTCAGACATCGCCCCAAAAACCTCGTTCGAATGGAGCGAAGAAGCCGCCAGAGCCTCTTTCAACCCCGAAAGCTTCTAGCGCCTCAAGAAATGCACCTTCTGCCGTGTCTCCGTCAGCTTCGATGGGGCCAAATTTTTCTCCCAATCGAACTCCTATTGCAAGTACGTAGTCCACAGGACCTGCCCAAGTATCATATTCGAGAAACATCCAGTCGCTGCTCGAAATACCAAGTTGCCGCAGGTACTTGGTGCAATCTTCAAATGATGCCTGCATGTCAGGCGCAAGAACCCCGCACCCCGAAAATGGTACCGTAACTTGGCGAAATACGTGCCCGTCAGATAGGGCTCTTTTATCGAGGTCAGTAGCTTTGCTTAAAAAGCCAGTAAAGGAATATGCCATTGGTATTCTTAACCCACAAAGAAAACGGTTCCTACGATGAGCTCAGGCATTCTAACGCTCTCAAGTCGTGACCAACGGTCCGCCTTGGGCTCTAAGGGGCCATTACAGACTACCGGATCAATGGGTCCTGCCCCCTAGGGCCAGGTCCCTAGCCTTTTGCTGTTTCCTCGACGTTTTCGGGAGGCAGGGTCGGGCCGGACACATCGTCAGCGGCCACTTGTGTGGACTCTTCATCGAGCGGTTCGCCCAGTGGTTCCTGGGATGCCACCGGCAACTCCCCTTCGGCTTCGGCCTCATCATCCGCCTCGCCGATTTCCTCCTCAACCACCACCTCGTCCTCGGGAAACAGATAGCCCTTGCCGGGGATATAGGCGCTCTT
>JAHEJE010000044.1:0-11317 GCA_024639035.1 Alphaproteobacteria bacterium | reverse complement strand
CCAATGGCTACTGGATTACCCGGTCAAGCCGGGTGATGACAATGGTGGGGTTTGAGGTAGTGGCTGAGGACCAACGGGGCGAACAGCCCTAACTCCCGGCGGTGTCCTCCGAACTCTGCGCTGACGGCTCGCCAGACCCGGCGACGACAACATCCTCCTCAGGCTGGTCCTCGGATGCCACCGGCACTTCTCCTTCGGCATCAACCACTTCATCCGCCTCGCCGACGTCTTCCTCAACTACCTCGTCGTCCTCGGGAAACAGATAGCCCTTGCCGGGGATATAGGCGCTTTTGAATTCTCTGAGGGCCGAGGTCGCCAGGGTGAAATCGTCGTCGTAGTCGTTCAAGCCATCGACATTGGCCAGGATCGGGTTCAGCAGCCACAGCTTCGACAGCGCCCGGCGGCGCAGGAATTCCGGCACTTTCTTGTTCATGAAGATCGAAAAATCGTCCTCGTAGACAAGCTTGTCGATGTCGATGCCGGAAATCCGTTCGGCCAGCTCCGGGTCGCGCTCGCGCAACACCTCAAGGGCCGCCTCCTCGCTGTCCGGCTCCTGCGGCCCGGCCACAGGCTCGTCAGGCGCGACGGCCGGCTCATCGAGCGTCTCGTTGTGCGCTTCGGCCTTCACCCTGGCCCAGCGGCCGAGCACCCCCTCCTCGCGGTCGTCGCCGGTCAATGCAAACTCCCCGAGCCGTTGCCGCCACGCCGCTTGCGCAGCTCGACGATCGGCTCCTGGCCAAACTTGTAGTCCTCGGTGCGCAGCTTGTTGCGTTTGCGCTTGACGAATTCCTCGGCCACATGGTGCTCGTCGACGAAGCGCGCCATCCACGCCAGCATCGCCTCGTCCAGGGTGATGCGGTCGACGTGTTCCTCCGAGGAATCGAGATAGTCCTGCGCCTCATAGGGGCTCAGGGTCACCAGATGGACATCGAAGGGCACCTCGGCATCGCTCTCTTCGTCCTCGCGCAGCACGGCGAACAGCGACGGCACCGGAGATTCGAGATTGTACAGGTAACTCTCGGTTTCGGCGGAATGCATCATCAGATCGACCGGGGGCGACAGGTATTGCTTGACCCCGGAGACCTCGTGCAGCAGCACCCAGCCATCGTTGCCGACGGCCTGGCCGGTCACGCCGCTGGTCACCCATTCGTGGTCGATCCACTCATTGGCGCTCGGGCGCTTTTCGACGATGATGCCGACGCGGCAGCGGGCGACATGGGGCATGGTCTGATCCTTCGTTGCCCGGCACTATACGTCCGGCGTCTTGGCACGCCAAATGGCAAACCGCTGGGCGGAAAGCCGTTTGCATCGCCTCGCACCTCCACTAGGATGCGCCGCGAACCCGCAGCGACCACCGACAAGAGCAGATCAACGGATGACAGACCCGGCGCGGCGCATTCTCGTGTGCAATTGCGAAAAGACCATGGACATCAATGCCAAGGCTCTCGGCAAGGCCATCGGCGTCGATGATCTGGGCCTCCACAACAATCTGTGCCGCAGTGAAATCTCCAATTATACCAATGCCTTGTCGCAAGATGTTATGGTCTGTTGTACGCAGGAGGCGGCGTTGTTCCGCGAACTGGCCGAGGAGGCCGGCACGCCCGGAGTGCCGGCGTTCACCAACATCCGCGAGCGCGCCGGCTGGAGTGCGGACGGGGGCAAGGCGACGGCCAAGATGGCGGCGCTGATCGCCGAGGCCGGGCTGTCGATCACCCCGGCGCGCACCATCACATTTACGTCAGACGGCATGTGCCTGATCTACGGCAGGGCCGAGGTCGCCATGGAGATGGCCCAGAAGCTCGCCGGCCGGCTCAGCGTCACCCTGCTGATCACCGATGCCGGCGATGCCATTCCGCCGTCCACCGTCGATGTGCCGATGTTCAAGGGCTCCATCAGTGCTGCCAGCGGCCACCTCGGTGCCTTCGAGATCGTCGTCGACGGTTATGCGCCGGCCGTGCCGTCGTCGCGCCGGCAGCTTGACTTCATCATGCCGCGCGATGGCGCGTCCTCGACCTGCAGCGTGATCATCGATGTCTCGGGCAACGCGCCGCTGTTCAGCCCGCGCACCGGGTTGGATGGCTATTTCCATGTCGATCCGACCTCGCCGGCGGCTGTTGCCGAGTGCCTGTTTGCGGCCTCCGATCTGGTCGGCGAATTCGAAAAGCCGATCTACATCACCTACGACAGCGGCATCTGCGCCCATTCGCGCAACCGCAAGACCGGCTGCAGCAAGTGCCTCGATGCCTGCCCGGTCTCGGCGATTGCGCCGGACGGCGACCATGTCGCCATCGACCCGGCGCTGTGCGGCGGCTGCGGGTCGTGCGCTTCGGTGTGCCCGACCGGGGCTGCATCCTATGCCCTGCCCGGGCGCGAAGACATCGTCAGGCGGCTGCAGACGCTGATCGCGGCCTATCGAAACGCCGGCGGCACGGCGCCGGAACTGTTGATCCACGACGACAGCCACGGCGCCCAGATGATCGCCATGATGGCCCGGTTCGGGCGCGGCCTGCCGGCCAATGTGATTCCGTTCGCGGTCAACCAGACCACCCAGATCGGCCACGACAGCCTGGCTGCCGCGCTGGCCATCGGCGTCGACCGCATTCACCTGCTGATCGATCCGGCGCGGCGCGACGAGACCTCCGGTCTTGCCGACGAGGTGTCGCTGACGACCGGCATTGTTGCGGCCATGGGCTATGCGCAGCCCGAGGCCCGCGTCGTCATCATCGACGAACAGGACCCGGATGCGGTCGAGGCCGTGCTGTGGGACGGCGGCGAGCCGGCGGCAATGCCGGCGCACGATTTCATCGCCGCGTCGACCAAGCGCCAGGTGGCCCGCTCGGCGTTCTGGCTGCTCAATGCCGATGCACCGCAATCCCGGGACATCATCGCCCTGCCCGAGCGCGCGCCTTACGGCCGCATCGCCGTCGACACCGAGGGCTGTACCCTGTGCCTGGCCTGCGTGTCGGCGTGCCCGATGGGCGCCATCCGCGACAACCCGGACGCGCCGCAGATCCGCTTTGTCGAGCAGGACTGCGTGCAGTGCGGCCTGTGCGCCGATACCTGTCCGGAAAACGTCATCACGCTTGAGCCGCGCCTCAACCTGACCAACACGGCGATGGCGCCGCAGGTGCTGCATGAGGAAGAACCGGCCGAATGCCTGCGCTGCGGCAAGCCGTTCGGCACCAGGAGCTCGATCGAGCGCATCGTCGGCCAACTGGCCGGCAAGCATCCGATGTTCCAGAGCGCCGATGCCCAGCGGCTGATCCGGATGTGCGACAATTGCCGAATCGTCGAGCAGGCCGACACCATGAACGATCCGTTTGCCATGGGCGAGCGGCCGACGGTGCGCACAACCCAGGACGATCTCGACGAGCGCGCAGCCGGCGAGCGCAAGAAAACCTGAGACATGGCCTTGAAGACAACTCTTGCGACCTGCGCGCAGCTGTCACTTGCTAAATGCAGCAAACCTGTGGCAACACTCAAGTGGTACCCGCGTATCGTCATCGGCCCTTGCGGTCGTGGCCTTGAATGAGCATCACAACAACAAACCAACGGACTCCATGATCGATACGCAATCCGCCGGCTCGGCCGCGCCAACCTCTTGCCAACCGCGCAGCGCCCAGGAATGGACGCGAATTCTTCTCAACTACCGAACCCCCAGCAACGGCCGCAGCATCTTCGAGATCTTCGTCACCTTCGTGCCGTTTGCCGCACTCTGGAGCCTCACCTGGGCGGCCGTGCATTTCGGCTACTGGCAGCTGCTGGCCGTGCTGTGGCTGCTCGCGGCCGGTTTTCTGGTCCGGTTGTTCCTGATCCAGCACGATTGCGGGCATGGCTCGTTCTTCCGCCACCGGGCCACCAACGACTGGATCGGCCGGGCGCTCGGCGTGCTGACGCTGACGCCCTACGACACCTGGCGGCATGCTCATGCCATTCATCATTCCACCACCGGCCACCTCGAACAGCGCGGCATCGGCGACATCGATACGCTGACGGTGAGCGAATACAAGGCCCTGCCCTGGCTCGGCCGGCTGCGCTACCGGGCCTATCGCCATCCGCTGACCATGTTCCTGGTCGGCCCGGCCTACATGTTCCTGGTGCGTCACCGGCTGCCGGCCGGCATGCTCAAATGCCACTGGACCGGCTGGTTCAGCACCATGGCCACCAACCTTGCCATCGCGGTTGTGGCGGTTGCCTTCATCTGGCTGGTCGGCGTCGGGCCGTTCCTGCTGGTGCAACTGCCGATCACGCTGCTGGCGGCCTCGATCGGCGTCTGGCTGTTCTATGTCCAGCACCAGTTCGAGCAGACCGTATGGGAGCACAGCGATGACTGGAGCCTGCAGGATGCAGCGCTGCACGGCAGCTCGCACTACGACCTGCCCGGACCGCTGCGCTGGCTGACGGCAAACATCGGCATCCACCACGTCCACCACCTGTGCAGCCGCATCCCCTATTACCGCCTGCCCAAGGTGCTCAAGGACTATCCCGAACTCCAGAACGTGAGCCGGCTGACACTGCTCGACAGCCTGGCCTGCGTGCGCCTGACGCTGTGGGACAAGAACCGCCAGAAACTTGTCTCGTTCCGCGAGGCCGCCGCATAGGGCGGTCCCGCGAGCGCTCGAACGGAGCGGCTTGCAGCATCGCCGGTCAACTGCCTATTATGGGCTGGTAGACGAGTCAGTGCCAAAGGGTCAGGACCAGGCACCCAAGCAATGCGTAAACGCTTCTTCATAATCCGCGACCCTCGCGTCAGCAGGTTTGGACGCTATATCTTCAACACAACCCTGGAGGGCCTGCGCGATGCCGGCGCCGAGGTCGAAAGCGTGTCGGTCACGAGACGCCGGGACGGCGTCGACCTGGCCAGGGAGGCCATGCAATCGGGGACATTCGACGCCATCGTGGGGGCGGGCGGAGAACGCATGGTTCACAACGTCGCCGCCGGTCTCATCGGCGGCAGGACGCCGCTTGGGGTGATCCCGACCGGAACCGGCAATGTCTTTGCCAAGGAGTTGGGCTATTCCTTTGCCCCGCTCACGCTGGCGCGAACCCTGCAGGCCGACCCGGTAGAGCAAATCCCGGTCGGCCAGGTCAACGGCGAGGTGTTCCTGTCGCTGGTGAGCGTCGGCTGCGACGCCGACGCGGTGCGCCATTTTGCGGAGGAAAATCCACGCTTTCTCGGGCGCGCCTCGTATGTTCTGCCGGTTGTTCGGGCCCTGGCGGGCAAGCCGTCGAGGCCGCTGATGGTGGAGACCGAGAGCGGCCGCTACCGGGCACACTGGATCATTGTCACGCGGACGAAGCGCTATGCCAGCGAGCTATTGCTGGCGCCGAATGCCGGGCTCGCCAAACCCGGCATGTATGCGATCATGTTTTCAGGCGCGGGACGCATGAAGCGCCTGCGCCACCTGACGACCATGGTGACCGGGCTGGTGCCGCGCGACCGACATGTTTCGACCGAGGCAGCGCAATCGGTGAAGGTTTCCGGCGACGCCAGCTGCGCGGTTCAAATCGACGGCCAGTCGCGGGGAACGCTGCCGCTCAACATCGACCTGCATCCCGAACGGCTCAGCGTTATCATGCCGGTCGATGTGGATGCCGGCACCTGAGCTGCGGTTTCGAGTCCGGCAATCGCCATAACCGCCTGTTCAAAAAGGCATCTTTCAGTCGCCCGGCGACCGGTCCAACGCCGCCAGGACCGCCGGCACCGCGTCCTCGACCTCGGCGCAGACGATAGCGCCGCCGGCGCGCAGCTCAGCGGTGACGTCGACCGGCAGGCTAGTATTGGAACCGTCGGGGATTTGGTTCAGCCGCCCGCCGATCAGCACCGGAAGCCCGGCGCCGTGCCGGTCGAGCGCACGCTTGAGCGCACGGTAAAACTCCAGAGCCACGCCGTTATAGGTGCTGAGCAAGATCGCATCGGCGTTCATCGCCGATGCCGCCGCGGCCAGGGCGCCGGGGTCGACCGACACACCCCCATAGAGCACTTCGGCGCCCAGCTTGCCCAGCACCCGCTCCAGCACCCGCATGCCATGCTCATGCACGTCGCTGGTCGCCACCATCAGCCGCGGGCGGCGGGCGGCAAACGCTGTGCGCTCGGCCTCGCCCACGCGAGCGAGATGGCAGCGGGCCCGCTCGGCGAGTTCCTCGGCCTGTGGCGAGACCTCGACGGCAGCGCCGGCGCCGAACAGACGCTCAAGCCGGCTGCCGCCGAGCCGGCGCATGACCAGGAGCATCTCAAAGGCATCCCCGGTGTCGATGCCGGCCTCGGCAAAACCTTTCAGCAGTCTGGTCTTGTAACCTTCGCCGCCGGCCACCAGACGGGCCGCCATCTCGCGGGCCGGTTCGGGGTCGATCAGCGCGCGCTGGCCGGCCATGTGCCCGCTCAGCCGGGCGGCGAACAGTTGCGCATCGATGATCTCGTCGATGTCCGGTATGCGCGAATTCTCGGTCACCGGCACCGGATTGACCGCATGGCCGCTCGGGCACAGCATCTGACCGGCGATGTCGGTCGCGAGATAACTCGCCAGGCTGGCGAAGTTCTCCGCGCTGCCGCCCTGGTAGCTCACGGTGTTGCCGTAGACCATGGTGCCCGGCGTGGCGTTCACCTGGCTCAGCGCCAGATGAAATGCCAGCCGCTTCAGCGGATCGGAAAAATGATGCCCCCAGCAGTGGGCCAGGCGGGCGCCGAGCAGGTCCTCGACGATATGCTTTTCGACCAGCGCCAGCCCGAGTACCGACGACAGGTCGGTGCACATCGCGGCAAAGCCGTCGTCCAGGTTTGAGTGCACCAGAACCTCGGCGCTCTGGCGGGCGATGAGGCCGAGCGCGGTCACGGTCGCCGCGGTCGAGGCCACATCGTCGTCCCAGCCGGGCAGCCGGAAGGTGAAATACTGGCCGAGATTGCCGATTGCCGTCGACCCGGCGGCGAGCGCCGCGCAGGTGTTTTCCACCGAGGCCGGAAACCCGATGATGAAATCGCCGAAGTGCGGCGCCACGGGAGCTGCGTTGGCCAGCGCGGCAAAATCCTCCGGTTCAGCAAGGATCAGCCCGGTGCCTCTGGTGGCCGTTTCGCGTTTGCCGCGCGGCAGGCCCATCACCCAGTCCAGGCAGATGCCGTAACGCACCAGCGGTGCGCCGCGCGCCGCACAGGCCTCATATATCTCGACCCAGGCGCGCCTGGTCCTGGCCGGATCGCGAAAGCCGATCTGAGCATGCTGACAGATCTGCCCACCGGCTATCGCCCGCCGCTTGAATTCGGCTTCGCTGGCAACGCCGTGCTCGGCGAGAAACGCACTCGGGCCAACCTGCCAGTCCCGTGCCAGCGACCGGGCCGCATCGACCAGGCCGGCGGCATCGGGCAGTTGACCCTCGCCCAGCAGCTGCGAGCGTTCAAACATCGCCCTGCCCTATCGATTCAACCAATCGTCATAACCTTTTGTTTCATGAGATGTCCTATAGTCAGTAACCGCTTCCGTTCCGCAACCGAGACAATACGCGCCGATGATCAAGGTCACAAACTATTGCAAGTCCTACGGCGACTTTACCGCCGTCAAGGATCTTTCGTTCGAGATCGGTCCCGGCGACATCCTCGCCCTGGTCGGCTCCAACGGGGCCGGCAAGACCACCACCCTGCGGGCGCTCGCCGGCATCATCGAGCCGACGTCCGGCAGTCTTGAGATCGCCGGGCACGATATCGTCACCGACCCGATCAACGCCAAGAAGAGCCTGGGCTACATTCCCGACGACCCGCGCCTGTTCGACACCCTGACGGTGTGGGAGCATCTGGCGTTTTCCGCTGCCGCCTATGGCGTGCACGATTTCGAACAACGGGCCGAGGGCCTGCTGGACAGCTTCGCGCTGACCGGCAAGCGCGATGCGCTGGCGCACGATCTGTCGCGCGGCATGCGCCAGAAGGTGGCGATCGCCTGCGCCTACCTGCACGATCCGACGGCGATCTTCTTCGATGAACCGCTCACCGGCCTCGATCCGCGCGGCATCCGCACCATCCAGCAGTCGATGCGCGATCGGGCCGATGCCGGGGCGGCGGTCATCGTCTCGTCGCACCTGTTGAGCCTGGTGGAAAACCAGTGCACGCATCTGCTGGTCCTGCAGGAGGGCGTTTGTCTGCGGTTCGGGCGCATGGAAGATGTCCTGCGCGATTTCGACCAGACCGGCGACACCTCGCTGGAGGCGGCGTTCTTTGCCATCACGCACGAGGAAAACCCGCCGCAGGCCGGAGCCGCCTGAGGATGAACGCTGCCCTGAGCCAGTTGCTGTTCCTGCGTCTGCGCGGCGGTTTCCGCCATCGCATGACCCAGCTCGCCACCCTGCGCGGTGCTGCGTTTCTGGCCATCGTCGCCGGCATCGTGTGGCTGCTGCTCGGCCCGGGTGCGGTGTCGCCGGGCGACAATGTCGGCGGCTTCATCGTGCCGGACACCGAGCAGTTGCGGGCTCAGATCCGCGATTATCTGCCGGTCAGCCTGCTCGGCGCCGGCCTGTTCACGGTGGCCATGACCTCCGGTCCGGCGATCTATTTCTCGCCCAACGAGATCAATTACCTGTTCACCGGCCCGTTCAGCCGGCGCGACCTGGTGATCTACAAGTTCGCCACCTATTTCGCCGGCGCCATCTTCAGCGCCGCGATCATCTGCCTGCTGATCCCGTCGCGGAGCAGCACCGTCGCTGCCGCCTTCATCGGCACGCTGTTCACCCTGGTGTTCATCCAGTTGTTCAGCGCGGCGCTGAAGATCGCTGCCCAGACGCTCGATGAAACCCGGTTTGCCTGGATCAAGAAGCCGGTTCTGCTGACCGTGGCCGGGGCCGCGGCTGCGACATTGGTGTACATCGTCCTGTCGCCCTCCCTCGGGCTCGACGACGTGGTGGCGGCGTTCCGCCAGTCGTGGCCCGGCCGCATCGTGCTGGCGCCGTTCTCGGTGCTTGCCGAACTGTTCCTGGCGCGGGACATGTTTCCCGGCCTGGCCGTGTGGACGGCGGTGGCTCTGGCCATCAACGGCGCCCTGCTGGCGATCATCGTGGCGCTCGACCAGTGCACCTCGGACCGCTCGCTGTCGGCCAACCGACAGCTCAGCGAGCGCTGGTTGCGGATCCGCCGCGGCGGCTCGTTCTGGGCCAGCGACAAGACCACCGGCAATTCGGTGCGCCGGGCGCCGCATCTGGCCGGCATCGGCCCGATCGCCTGGCGCCAGTCGATCAACGCGGTGCGCAACACCGGCCGGGTGATCCTGGTGTTCTTGGCCATCGCCGCGCTGACCGGGCCGCTGCTGCTCAACGCCGGGCTCGAAATTTCGAGCAGCGGCATGCTCGGCATCGCGTACTTCTTCATCGCCTTCATCATGCCGCGCTCGCTGGTCTGCGACTTTCGTGGCGAGTTGAGCCGCATGGAGCACTACAAGTCGCTGCCGACGGCGCCGTGGCGCATCTGCGTCGGCCAGCTTGCGGTTCCGGTGGTTCTGGCCAGCGCCATCCAGCTGGTGATGATCGCCAGCGTGCTGCCGTTCGTCGATCTCACCACCGGGGTCATCGTCACCATGGCGGCACTGTTCGTGGTGCCGTTCAATCTGCTGCTCTATGGTCTTGAGAACTTTGTGTTTCTGCTGTTTCCGACCAAGCTGGTGCCGGTCGGGCGGGTCGATTTCGACTTTCTCGGGCGCACGCTGGTCGATTTCATCGCCAAGTCGGTGATCATCTTCACCACCCTCAGCGTGGCCCGCAACATCGGCATCAAGATGCAGCTGATGACCGGCAGCCTGACGGTGTTCGCGCTCACCAGTCTGGCCATCGTCACGGTGGCCGCGCTCGCCACGATCCCGCTTTCGGCCTGGTCGTTCCGCCGCTTCAAGCTGCGCGAGACCATGGAGTGACCGCGGGACGGGCTGCGATTTCCCTCCCCCAGAAAGGGGGAAGGAGAAAACAGCAATGTTGTTAGAGGATGCCCGCCTCGGCATCCTCGACCGCGATGCCGAGCCGGTCCAGGCCCTCTTCGAGATAGTCGGACAGCAACGGCACGCCGAGCAGATAGTCCTCGCACGGGTTGACCCGCTCGGCCAAGGCGGTCTGCTTGGCCTCTTCCAGCTCGTCCGGCTCGTAGGTGCCACGGCCGATCCAGGCCAGCGCCACCAGGCTGACCTGCTCGTCGACGTTCATTTCGGCAATGAATTCACGCAGTTCGGCCTCGGTCGCATCGCCGCCGCGGCTTTCCAGGATGGTATCGGCATCCCGTTCGTCGCCCGGCTGATCCCACGGCGTCATCTTGGCGTCCATCTCGCGCGCGCGCACGATCACATGGGCTACCTTTTCAGGCGAAATCTCAAGCATGTCGTTGCCTTTTCTGCGCTCACGCGTTCTCAGTTACCAGTGTATCCTGACACCGGCGTACCACGCCGCCTTGATCCAGCGCAATTGATACGGCATTCGTCGCCCACCTGTGTAAATAAGAAAATTATCCGCTTTCTGTTGACAAATAGAACAAATAGTGTACATATAAACCTGCCTGTCGCCCTGTACCCACAGCGGAGACGTCGACAACCCACCTGAGACGGTGGCGGCAGGAACGGTTCTGAAGTCTAACGGCACGGTTTGTCACGGGACAGGCCGGGCCCAGAGGAAAGGCGGTAGCGTGATGGCGAGCAGCATTCAGACGATGACGTTCGCTGCAGCGCGGCCGGTGGACTTTGCTCCAGGTTTCAGCGGCCGGTGTGCGGCCCTTGGTGGAAACATCAAGCGCCGATCGGCACGTCCGGGTGTCTGGCGGCTTCATCCTGTCTGGTTTGCGGGTGAGGTTTTCCAGGCTGTCCCGGCAAGATCGCACACCCGCCGTCAACGGCCGTGACGGAATGCCTTTGCGGTTCGCCCCGCAATCCCGTTCCCGTTTCCCGACTGGCAACGTTGCCCGGCAACCGCAAGGCATTCCGTTTCCTCCGATCTTTCCGCTAACCAGCCTGCCGGAAGGCATCGCCACGTGCACATTCTTGAACAAGGATCCAGACAATGCCGAAACCCTCAAAACAGACCGCAGCTCTTGCCAGCGACCGCCGGCGCCGGCTGTGCGACGAAGAAGGACTCCTGCCAGCGATCGCCCAGGCGATGGCGGCGGGAAAGCTCAGCGGATTCACCGACCCGGAAAGCTACCTGCAAGCGCTGCTTGAAGGCGAGGTGCGCGACGACATGGACAGCTTTGGCTGGGCGCTGTGCCCTTCGCCCAAAACCTGCGCCCGCCACGGCAAGTGCCAGCGCGGCAAGTAATGAGCGGGATGCCGGCCCCGTCCGCTGGCGGACATTTGAATTGCGCCGGCGGCGA
>JAHEJE010000313.1 GCA_024639035.1 Alphaproteobacteria bacterium | reverse complement strand
AAGACCGCCGGCATTGCCTACATCCTGCAGGACAACTCGGTGTTCCCCGATATGACGGTGGAAGAGAACCTGTGGATGGGCGGGTTTCTGAAGGACAAGCCGGATCAGGCCAAAGAGGCGGCTGAACGGGTGTTCGAGAAATACGACCGCCTGGCCGCCCGGCGCAAGGCGCAGGCCAAGGTGCTGTCGGGTGGCGAACGGCGGCTGCTGGAAATCTCCCGCGCCCTGGTGATGAATCCGGAAGTGCTGCTGGTCGATGAACCGTCCATCGGCCTTGAGCCGCGCTTCATCGACATGGTGTTCGAAATCCTCGACGATTTACAGCACGGCGAAGGTAAGACCATCATCATGGTCGAACAGAACGCCAAGAAGGGCCTGGAATTCGCCGACCTCGGCTACGTGCTGGTGTCCGGCGAACTGGCCAAGGCCGGCCCCGGCGATGAGCTTCTGGCCGATCCTGATGTGGGTCGGTTGTTCCTGGGTGGGTGAGGCCTCAGCATCGGAGATTCGCGTCCGCGCATCGTTTCGCCAGCAGGCGGAGTGGTGCGGACAACTCGGCTCGCCGTTCATGGCGCGGCTGATGGCGGGGTTGGGTGAGGCGCTGGATCGTTCGACACGAACCGGAGCACGAGTGCTTGACTGGCAGGGCCGGCCGGACGCTGAAGGCGATGCCGTGCCGATCAGGCTGGCCGGAGCATTGCACGATCTGGCCCGGCGCGGCGGAGATGCGGAGCTGGTCAACGTCTATCCTCCGCATGACCTGCCGAAGACCAATGCGCTTTCCGGCGCTGCAATGGCGGCAATCGCGCGTCATGACGACAGAGTATTGCCGTGGCTCGATCTGCACCCGCAAACCAATGAAGTGGCGCGCTCGGGCGTGCTTTATCCCGGACTGATGACGGTCGCGGCAGAGACCGGTCTGCCGCTCGAATTGTATGAGATCGGCGCCAGTGCCGGACTCAATCTGATGATGGACCATTTCGCCTACGACTTGCGCGGGGAGCCGTTCGGGCGGGCCGGGTCCGGCGTCAGTCTAAGCCCGGAGTGGACGGGACCGATGCCGGGCCGGGACACCGTTCGCATCGTGGGCCGGCGTGGCTGCGACCGCCGACCGGTCGATCTCAGCGACGATGAGAGTTGCGCCCGTCTGTTGGCTTATGTGTGGCCCGATCAACCCGAACGACTGGCGCGCGTCGCGGCAGCCATCGAGATCGGGCGCGCCGGTCTGCCGCGGGTTGACGCGAGCGATGCAGCGGATTGGGTGCAAGCGGTGCTGCCGGCGAAAGGCGAGGCGGGCGTCTGCCGGGTGCTGTTCCACTCGATCGCGTTTCAGTATTTTCCTGCCGCGGTGAAGGAAAGGATTGTCCGGCATTTGCAGGCCTTGGGCAGGGCGGCGCGCAGCGATGCCCCGTTTGCCTGGCTGTCTTTCGAACTGCATGGCGAGGCGGAGCCGCGGCTGACCTTGCGGTTGTGGCCGGGCGGTGACGAACAAGTGCTGGCCCATGCCGATGCCCATGTGCGCCGGGTGCGCTGGCTGTGAAGATCAGCCGTTGAACTGCGTGATCATCCCATCCCACACCGGCACCAGGTCCAGTAATCCGTCCCAGAACGACTGGTCGCGGCGGCGGTCGAAGTCTTCCAGGCTGGTGCCTTGCTGTTCGACCCAGGTGTAGTAGCCGAGGTTGAAGATGCGTTCGCGGTCGAAGCGGGTCAGCTCGATGGTGTGGTCGATGGCGGCGCCGAGCATGTGGCGGCCGAAGCTTTCGGCGGCCTCGATTTCGCTGAACTTGCCTGCGAAGTATTTGTCCTGCGCATGGGCCATTTCAGAGCCGTACATGGCGGCGCCGTCGGTGGCCACGGTGAGCACCATGTCATTTGCACCCAATGCGTTGTACTTGGCGTACTTGATGGCGCCGAGGATGTTGGCGATGGCCGACAGGCCGAAATTGGCCAGCCCGGCGATGGTCTCCTGGCCCAGCCCCTTGTGCTCGGCCAGATAGGCGCGGCCGGCGGTGGTGTTGAACACCAGGTTGAGAGCATCGCAGGCGCTGTCGGACACACCGATGGCGAAGTCGGAGCCCATGACGTTGTGGATCAGCGGTACGTGCTTGTCGCCGATGCCCTGGATGTTGTGCTCGCCGTAGCCGTTGTAGAGCAGGGTCGGGCATTCGAGCGCCTCGACGACGCAGGTGTGGGTGCCGAGCGCCTGCTTGAGATGGTCGCCGGCAGCCAGCGTGCCGGCCGAGCCGGAGGCCGAGACGTAGGCGCGGGCGGTGAGGCCGTCGGCGCTCAGTTTGTCGGCGATGCGTTGCAGTGCCGGGCCGGTGACGGTGCGGTGGATGATGTAGTTGCCGTACTCGGCGAACTGATTGAGGATCAGATTTTCCGGATCCTTGGCCAGCGCGTGGCAGGCGTCGTAAATCTCCTTGACGTTGCTCTCGGTGCCCGGCGTGCGGTAGATGTCTGACGGGTCGGTGACCCATTCCTCAAGCCAGCTGAAGCGCTCCTGGCTCATGCCCTCGGGCAGCACGGCGATAGAGCGGCAGCCGAGCAGTTTTGCGACGGCGACACCGCCGCGGCAGTAGTTGCCGGTGGACGGCCACACGGCGCGGTGGCGGGTGATGTCAAAGGCGCCGGACATCAGGCGCGGGATCAGGCAGCCGTAGGCGGCGAGCACCTTGTGGGTGTCGATCATCGGAAAACGGTTGCCGAGAGCCACCACGATCTTGGCCGGCACGCCGGTCAGGTCCTCGTCGAGCACAATGTGGCCGGGAATATCCGACAGGGCCTTGCGGTCTGGGCCGTTGTGCCAGTGGACGCGAAACAGGTTTCGCGGGTCCGGACCGTCCGGATCGGCATCGGCGATGTCCAACGCCTTTGCCGACAACCGGTTGGGAGGATCGGCCAGTTCCGCGATCAGGGGCAGTTGCAGTCCCAGTTCGTGCAGCCGGGCCTGATTGCGCTGGTAGGCGTCCTGGTCGACGATTTCGCTTTCGAGTCCTGGGGTCATGGCGGTTTTTCCTTTGATCTGTTGACGCCAGTTTAATCACAATTGCCGCAATTCTATCGTCTCATAAGTGCGATATTGTGAAAAAAAATTTCATAAAATGACAGTTTATGATACTTGTCGGTCAAGATGAAGCTTTCTGAAACCGACCGTATCATCCTGCGCAATCTGCAGGCCGATGCCCGCACGCGGCTGGAAACGCTGGCCGAGGACACCGGCAGTTCGGTGGCGACAGTGCAGCGGCGGGTGAAGGCGCTGCGCGAGGCCAGGGTTATTGCCGGGGAAACCATCGCCATCCAGCCGGAGGCGGCCGGGTTCTCGATGACCTTCCTGATCATGGTCGAACTGGA
>JAHEJE010000312.1 GCA_024639035.1 Alphaproteobacteria bacterium | reverse complement strand
TCCGCCGCGCCCGCAGGGTTTGCCAAGGAGGGCCCGCCTGCAGGCAAACAATGCTCGATAAGGCAAAAAGCCTTGTCTTGCGCTTGTTTTCCAGCATTCGAACCCTCCTTGGCAAACAGAATGGCGTTAATTAATGAGTCCTGACCCTAGATGCCTGAGCCGAACCGGGTCGATCCCAGCGTCTTGAGCTCAATCGACATCATGATTGCCCGGTCGCCTTCTGCGTCGCGGTCGTCGGTGAAGTCTTCCTTGTAGTACAGCTCGAAGTTGAAGCAGTCGCATTCAAACCGCAACCCGACGTGATTGCGAATGCGCTGATCCAGCTCCAGATCGTATCTGATGCCGCCAAACAGGCTCCAGCCGCCACCGAGCCCGAAAGCGCCCTGGAACCACAGCTGTTCCTGGTCACCGGGGCGGCCGAATGCCGGTTCGGCATCCAGTTTGACATAATTCATGGCAGTACTGAGGCGACCGTAATCAAAACTCAGGCCGGCCTCATGGGTATGGACGTGGAAATCGTCCTCGCTCAGTCGCGCCTGGTAGGTCATGCGCAGGTTGTCGAACGGCTGCAGCGCCACGGCGCCGACGATGTCGGACTGGTCGCCGTCCAGACCGGACCCGCGCCCGAAGCTGTTCCGGCCGGCCAGATGGAATGATTCGCCGAGGCTGAACTTGATGAAGCCGCCGTTGTTCAAAAGGATGTTGTACAGGATCCCGGCATTGACCCGCGTGCCGCCTTCGACCCGGTCGAGGCCGGTGAACCGGTCCTGCAGGAACAGGCTGGTGTGGTCGAAGTTCAGCGTGACCGCATCCTCGTTGCCGATTCGGTCCGATTTGCGTTCGTTCGTCGAGGCAACGACCTGAACCACCGGCGTGACGATATGCTGCCCGAGGCCGCCGGAGCGGATGAACGGCCAGCGCATGTCGACACCGACCGTCGGCAGCACGCGGTTGCTCACCTCGTCATTGCGGAACCCGCCGGGCGCCGTCGGGTCGGGCACGTTGTCGGTGATGTAGAGATCGTTGCGGACCCCGGCGAACGGGGTGATGATCTGCCCCATGCCGTTGATCAACTGCCGCCGCCAGGTGAGTTCGGTGCTGACCCGGGTCTGGTCGGTGCCGTTGTTGACGGTGGTGAACGGGCTGCTCGCCGTATGGCGGTGGATGCTGTAGATGCTCGAGTTGAAACCGACCTCGCCACCCAGGACAGGGCGGTCGAAAACGTAGTTGTGCCGGATGTAGGGCGCCATCACCGGAAACGTCGAATCGTCGTCGGTGAACAGCAGGCCCTGGAAATGATAGGCCCGCGCGGTGAAATAGTTGCGGCCGTGGATGCCGGTGAGATGAGCAACGCTGGCGATTTCGGTGCGCCCGTCGATCTTGTAGCGCCGGCCGATGGTATCGTCGGTCACCGCGGTGGCGTCCCAGCCCCAGGTCCAGCTCTCGTTGACCCTGAAATCGCCCTGGCTGCGGACATAGCCGCGGAAGTCGCGATCGCCCGGTGCGGTGATCTTGCTCGGGTTCAGCTGATAGATGCCGGCGGCATCGATGTTGTAGGTGCCGGTGGCCAGCCGGTGGCGCCATTCGGCGCGCAGCAACGGACCCTGCTTGCTGGTGATCAGCGGCCGGAAGGTGATGTCGTAATTCGGCGCCAGATCCCAGAAATACGGGATTTCCAGGCCGGCGCCGAGCTCGCTGGAGTAAAAGAACTGCGGAATCAGGAAACCGGAATGGCGCTTGTTTGTCGGATCCGGATGCGACAGCTTGGGCAGCCAGAACATCGGGATGCCGGCAAATTCGAAGGTCGCGTCGCGGTGATAGATGACGCCTTCGTCTTCGTCGTGCGTGGCCTGCACCGACTTGAGCTGCCACAGCGGTTCGCCGCTGCTCAGCACGCAATCCTTGCAGCGCGTGTAGGCGACCCGGTCGTAGACGGTGATGGTGCCGTCGGTGCGCTTGGCGTAGTCGGCGGTAAGCGTTGCATCGTTGGTCAGCAGCAGCCGCAGGTGTTCGGCGAAACCATCGCGGAACCGGTTCTGCAACTGGGCGATGTCGGCTTCCAGGATATTGCCGCCGGGCTCGCGCAACCGCACTTCGCCATCGGCTCTGAGGATGTCGCGCCTGAGGTCGTAGGTGACCTTGCGGGCCACCAGCACGTAGTCGCCGTAGGTGATGTAGACCTGGCCGGTGGCGGTGGCGAACTTGCGCCGCGAATCGAACGTCAGCCGGTTGGCCTCGACGTTGACCCGGGTGCCGCGCGGCGGCGTCTTCAACTGCGGCCGCACCGGCCTCGGCTCGGCGCGATGGGTCTCGGCAAGGCCTTCTTCCGGCAGCGGCAGGACAGAAGCACCGAGCAGCAGAGCCACCGCCGCCACGCCAGCCGCTGCCGCTCGCCTGGATCGGGTAAATCCAGTGCGCCGGTCAACGTCCGGATGTGTCAACTTCTCCCGCCTAATCCCTTTTCCCCCACAACGCAGCTGTTCAGGCCAGATCCCACGGCGACGCATTCACGTTTTCTTAAGCTTTATTAACCCGAATTGCCCGATTTGAGAAACCCAAAAACATCGCAAACGTGATCACAATGAGTCCGCTGTCGGTCCGACGGCCGGCGTGGTTAACCGATGCGGTCAAGCACACCGTGTGCCTGCCGCGCCGGTAACAACCATTGAAACGCCGGCGGTTAGCCACTAAACGAGGGCTTCACGTCCCGCGACGACGGAATTTCCAGTCCTGAAAGGCCATCCGAAATGAAGATCAAGTTTGCCGCACTGAAAGCGCCCGCGACCGGCGTCGTTGTCATCCTGCTGCCGGAAAAGGCGAAGTTGACCGGGATCGGCGCCGAACTGGACAAAAAGAGCGGCGGACACATCGCCAATGCTATCAAGCAGGCCGGTTTCGAGGCCAAGCAGGACAGCTTTCTCGACATCGTTGCGCCGGCCGGGACCGGCCTCAAGCGGCTGTTCATCGCCGGCATCGGCGCTGCCGCCAAACTGACTGAACTGAACGCCGAAATGCTGGGCGGCGCCATCGCCGGCCGGTTGGGCGCCGAAAAGGCGGCCGCGGCAAGCGTCGTGGTCGAGGCGCTCGAGGGCTGCGAGCTCTCTGTATCGCAACTGGCGGCGCAGATTGCCTCCGGCATGCGGCTGCGAACCTACGCCTTTACCGAACACAAGACGAAAAAGCAGAACGGCGCTCCGACGCTGACGGATTGCACGATCCTGAGCGCTGCGGCGACCGCCGCGCGCCGGGCCTACCAGACGCTGGAGGCCGTCGCCACCGGCGTTCACCTGGCCCGCGACCTGGTCAACGAACCGCCGAACATTCTGCACCCGCTGGAGTTCGCCAAGCGCGCCAAGGCGCTGGGCAGG
>JAHEJE010000311.1 GCA_024639035.1 Alphaproteobacteria bacterium | reverse complement strand
GCATCGCCTATACGCTGGATGAGCTTTATGAGCTGGTGCTGTCCGGTGTCGAGGCGTCGCCGACCCACGAGGTGCTGATCGAGGAATCCATCGTCGGCTGGAAAGAGTACGAGATGGAGGTGGTGCGCGACACCGACGACAACTGCATCATCATCTGCTCGATCGAGAACGTCGATCCAATGGGCGTGCACACCGGCGATTCGATCACCGTGGCCCCGGCGCTGACGCTGACCGACAAGGAATATCAGATCATGCGCAACGCCTCGATCGCGGTTTTGCGCGAGATCGGGGTCGAAACCGGCGGATCGAACGTGCAGTTCGCGGTCAACCCGGCCGACGGCCGGCTGGTGGTGATCGAGATGAACCCGCGGGTTTCGCGGTCCTCGGCACTGGCCTCCAAGGCAACCGGGTTTCCGATCGCCAAGGTGGCGGCGCGTCTGGCCGTCGGCTACACGCTCGATGAACTGGCCAACGACATCACCGGCGGGGCGACGCCGGCATCGTTCGAGCCAACCATCGATTACGTGGTGACCAAGATCCCACGTTTTGCCTTCGAGAAATTTCCCGGCGCCGAGCCGATCCTGTCGACGGCGATGAAGTCGGTCGGCGAGGTGATGGCGATCGGACGGACGTTCCAGGAATCGCTGCAAAAGGCCCTGCGTGGCCTCGAAACCGGGCTTACCGGCCTCAACGAAATCGATATTCCCGGCCTCGGCGAAGGCGATGACAAGAACGCCATCCGGGCGGCCCTGTCGCGGGCAACGCCGGACCGGCTGATCAAGGTTGCCCAGGCCCTGCGGGCCGGTGCCAGCCCGGAACAGGTTCATGAAAGCTGCCGGTTCGATCCCTGGTTCATCGACCAGATCGATCAGATCGTCCAGATGGAGGAGCGGGTGCGCCGGCACGGCCTGCCGGGCGATGCGGACAACATGCGGATGCTCAAGGCGATGGGCTTTTCCGATGCCCGGCTGGGCGAATTGACCGGCCTGGGCGATGCGGCGGCGCGGGCGGCGCGGCAGGCGCTCGGCGTGCGCCCGGTGTTCAAGCGGATCGACACCTGCGCGGCCGAATTCGCTTCGCCGACGGCCTACATGTACTCGACCTATGAAACCGGCCTTGCCGGCGGCAGCGGCGATGAGGCGATGCCGTCGCAGCGGGAAAAGGTGATTATCCTCGGCGGCGGGCCGAACCGGATCGGCCAGGGCATCGAGTTTGACTACTGCTGCTGCCATGCCGCCTTCGCGCTGGCCGATGCCGGATTTGAGTCGATCATGATCAACTGCAATCCGGAGACCGTATCGACCGACTACGACACCTCCGACCGGCTCTACTTCGAGCCGCTGACCGATGAGGATGTTCTGGAGATCATCGCGGCGGAAATGTCGAACGGCACGCTGAAAGGCGTCATCGTGCAGTTCGGCGGCCAGACGCCGCTCAAGCTGGCCGATGCGCTGGAGCGGGCCGGGGTGCCCATTCTCGGCACGTCGCCGGATGCCATCGACCTGGCCGAGGACCGCGACCGGTTCGCCCGGCTGCTCGAGCAGCTCGATCTGCGTCAGCCGACCAACGGCATCGCCAAGTCGGGTGACGAGGCGGTGAAGATCGCCGAGCAGATCGGCTATCCGGTGGTCATCCGGCCGTCCTACGTGCTCGGCGGGCGGGCGATGGAGATCGTGCGCGACCGGGCCCAGCTCGAACGCTACATCACCCAGGCAGTGGTGGTGTCGGGCAAGAGTCCGGTGCTGATCGACGGTTATCTCAGGGATGCCATCGAGGTCGACGTCGATGCGCTGTGCGACGGCAAGGAGGTGTTCGTCGCCGGCATCATGGAGCATATCGAAGAGGCCGGCATCCACTCCGGCGACAGCGCCTGCGCCCTGCCGCCGCATTCACTGAAGCCGGAAACCCTCAGCGAAATCCGCCGGCAGGCCGAGGCGCTGGCCCTGGCGCTCGACGTCAAGGGTCTGATGAACGTGCAGTTCGCGATCAAGAACGGCGATATCTACGTGCTCGAGGTCAATCCGCGGGCCTCGCGCACGGTTCCGTTCGTGGCCAAGGTGATCGGCACGCCGGTGGCCAAGATCGCCTCGCGCATCATGGCGGGGGAAAGCCTTGCCTCGTTCAACCTTCAACATCGCGAGCTCGATTACATCGCGATCAAAGAGGCGGTGTTTCCGTTTGCCCGTTTCCCCGGCGTCGACACGGTGCTGGGCCCGGAGATGCGCTCCACCGGCGAGATCATGGGCATCGACCGGGATTACGGCATCGCCTTTGCCAAGAGCCAACTTGGCGGCGGCACCACGGTGCCTCAGGAGGGCGCGGTGTTCGTGTCGGTCAAGGATCGCGACAAGCCGCGCATCCTCGATGGTGTGCGGATGTTGAAGGAACTCGGTTTCCAGGTCGTCGCCACCGGCGGCACGCAGCGCTATCTGAGCGAGAATGGTGTTGCCTGCGACCGCGTCAACAAGGTGCTGGAGGGCCGTCCGCACATTGTCGATGCGATGGCCAACGGCGACATCCAGCTTGTGTTCAACACCACCGAAGGGGCCGCGGCCCAGGCGGATTCGCGCTCGCTGCGGCGCGGTGCGCTGCAAGCGAAGATTCCTTACTACACGACGGTTTCCGGCGCCATGGCGGCAGCCCAGGGCATCGCGGCCAGCAAGACCAAGCCGTTCGAGGTTGCTCCGATCCAATCCTACGTCTGTGCCGGTCGGCCGCGGGCGTCTTGAATGGCGCTTGCGGCGCACTATATGTTTGCCGCATAGTGGGCTATTGGGGACCGGTGATCTGGGGTGACCGTCGGGAATCCATTATAGTTTTGAAGGTGGCCATCCGGGCGATCAGATTGCCCGGAACGGCGTTGAACTGACGAGTGAGTGACCATGGACAAGGTTCCGATGACGACTGCAGGCCATGCCGCAATCGTGGAAGAAGTAAAGCATCTGAAGTCGGTCGAGCGGCCACGGATCATCAAGGCGATCTCGGATGCGCGTGAACATGGCGATCTGTCGGAAAACGCCGAATACCATGCGGCCAAGGAACAGCAGGGCTGGACCGAGGCGCGGGTGGCCGAACTGGAAGACATGCTGTCGCGGGCCGAAGTGATCGATGTTTCCAAACTGTCCGGCGGCTCGGTCAAGTTCGGCGCCAAGGTTACGGTGGTCGATGAGGACACCGATGATGAGTCGGCCTATCAGATCGTCGGCGAATTCGAGGCCGATGTGAAATCGGGCAAGATCTCGATCACCTCACCGATCGCCCGCGCCCTGATCGGCAAGACCGTCGGCGACTCGGTCGAGGTCAACACCCCCGGCGGCGGCAAGAGCTACGAGATACTGAAGGTCAAGTTCAAGTAGCAGGCGCCGAGCCCGGA
>JAHEJE010000310.1 GCA_024639035.1 Alphaproteobacteria bacterium | reverse complement strand
AAAACGTGAGCCTTGGTGAGTGGTCCACACCAGCCGTTCTGGTGTATGACATCACACCATGATCGAAAACGAACCTCTCATCCGCATGACCGTATTCGGCGGCGTGCTGGCGGTGATGGCCATCAGCGAAGCCATGCTGCCGCGCAAGGACCGCACCCAGCCTCGCGCCGGCCGCTGGTTCACCAACCTCGGTCTGGTGGTGGTCGATACCCTGGCCCTGCGCCTGCTGTTCCCGGTGCTTGCCGTCGGCATGGCCGAGATCGCCACGGCGAACGGCTGGGGTCTCCTGGCCTGGACCGATTGGCCGTTGTGGCTTGAGGTGGCGATTGCCGCCATACTGCTCGACATGGCGATCTACGGCCAGCACGTCGCCTCCCACAAGTTCCCCATCCTGTGGCGCCTGCACCGCGTCCATCACGCCGACCGCGATATTGACGCCACCACCGGCATCCGCTTTCACCCGATCGAGATCGTCCTGTCGATGCTCTACAAGTTCGCGGTGATCATCGTGCTCGGCGCCCCGGCGCTTGGCGTGTTCATTTTCGAAGTGCTGCTCAACGGCTCGGCCATGTTCAACCACGCCAACGTCAGGCTGCCGTTGCCCGTCGACCGCATCCTGCGCGCCCTCATCGTCACGCCCGACATGCACCGCGTGCATCATTCGGTCATCGACCGCGAGACCGACAGCAACTACGGCTTCAACCTGTCGATCTGGGACCGGCTGTTCGGCACCTACATCGACCAGCCGCGCGACGGCCACGACGCCATGACCATCGGCCTCAACGAATACCAGGACAACAGCCCGTCGCGGCTCGACTGGAGCCTGCTCCTACCGTTCAGGAAGTAGCCTCCAGCCCGGCCAGAGTGGACAACAAACCGTCCTTGTCGGCATAGCAGCCCTGCAGCCATCGGCTGCCGCTGCCCGAATACCCCTTGCGGGCATGCAGGACGCGGGTGTTGTCGACGATGAAACACTCGCCCGGCTCGAGCTTGAAGCTGACGCCCATCGCCGGATCGTCGATGATCTGCGACAGCCGCCGGTACGCCGCATAATAGCCGTCCATGTGTTCGAACGGCACATCGCGGATCGCCGCTGCCGAGCGGTTGTTGAACCGCACACAAGTCAACTCGCCATCCGGCGCCAGCTCGATCATCGGCCGCCGCGCGGTGAGCCGCACCCCCGCCGAACCGGCATACTCAAACCGCGCACAATGAGTGCTCAGCAGATCGAAGCCGTGCCGGTCTTCATCGCGCAGCCGCTGGGCCGCCCGGAAACCGTCGACGACAATCGACTCGCCGCCCTCGGCGGAATTCTCCAGGCAATAAAGGATCTGCAGGGTCGGCACCGGGTCGCGGTAGGGATTGTCGGTGTGCGCCTGCAGCCCGAGCCCGGTATAGGCCAGGTTGCTCGGGTTGACCTCGGTGCGCACCTCGAACCATTTGCCGTAATTCGTTTCACGCACAAAGCCGAACAGCGCCACCACGTCGAGCAGAGCGCCTTCGCGCAGCGGTCCGCCCGTCAGCTTGGCAAAGCCATAGCGGCGCACTGTCGCCAACCAGTCGCACAGGGCCGCGGGGTCATCCGACACCCGCGAAAACTCAGCCGACGGAACAGCACCCGCCAGCGCCCCGTCCCAGGTCTCGATCGCTTCACCGACCCAGCCGGCCGGCCGCGCCGGTATCGCGTCATAGGCATTGTCGCGCAGCCACCGGGCATCGTAGCGCACGGTCTTGCCATCGGGCCCGAAGTTGACGACGACCCCGCCATCGGCGACATCGGAGCGGGCGATACGCGTCGCTTCGGGAATATCGCCGAGCGTGACCAGCCGCTGGCCGTTGCTGGCCGAGCGGGTTTCCTCGTCCTGGGCGTTGTCGCGCAGCCACATCGCGTGGAACCGCATGGTCGCGCCATCGTCGAAATCGACGGCCATGGCGCGGCCGTCGTCGAGCAGCGAAACGGAAGACACCTGCATGGCCTGCCTCCTAACTGGCCGCCATTTCCGGCAGGCCCTGCACCACGCCTTCCTGCACCACGGCCGGATCGTATGGCGTGCGGGCGAACACCTCACGCACCATCGGCGCAAAGAACTCCAGCGGTTCGCTGTCATAGTCCGGGTCGAACGAACTCTGGTCCCAGCGTTCGCAGAAATCGGCGCAGCTGCGATAGCACGGATGGTCCTTGAACCGTTCCCGGGCGTCCTTGTCCCAGCCGTAGTGGTGGGCATAGTAGACCATCTGGAAGATGCCGTGATGCTCGACCACCCAGGCCACTTCCTCGCGCACGAACGGCCGCAGTATCTCGGCCGCGAAGCGGTCGTGGTTGCGCGGCGCCAGCCCGTCGCCGACATCGTGCAGCAGCGTGCCGACCACCCAGTCGATATCGGCACCCTCGCGATGGGCCCGCGTCGCCGACTGCAGGCCATGCTCGAGCCGCGTCACCTTGTAGCCCGACATGGTATCCTCGCCCTGCTTGGCCAGTTCAGCCAGCAGCCGCTCGGCGGTCAGCGCCACGTAGGGCTCTTCCAATTCGGCCAGGAGTTCGTATTCCTCCCTGGTGCCATCTTTCATCTGGGTGAATTTCACGGTTTCCATCTGACCAGCTCCCAAGAAAATGCTTCAGCAAGCGAACGTCTGTAGGCATTTGTAGTGGCACTACCGCATGCGGATCAAGACACACTGGCGACGCCGCATGTCGCAGGCAGACAATTCATTCCCTGATCCTGGGATCTGATCCTAGGATCTGATCCGCGACATCTGCCGGTCATAGAGCGGCGCCAGATGCACATTGCATCGCAGCCGCTGCGAGGCGACCTCAAGCTCGTAGGTTCCTGACATAACATGATCGGCATCCACGCCGGCGGCGTTGCGCACATAGCCGTAGCCGATCGACTTGCCGATGGTGTGGCCATAACCGGCACTTGTCAGCCAGCCGACCCGCGCACCATTGCGATAGATGTTTTCGCGCCCCAGCAGGATGGTGTCCGGATCGTCGACGGTAAATCCGGCCCGGCGGTGCCGCCCCGGAGCGCAAGCACTACATCGGCGACTTTGCCGTCATCACCGACGTCAAGGGCACGACCTGGGCTGACGCCACCCGAACCACGCAATACATCCACCGCGACCATCTCGGCTCGCTCGATGTCATCACCAATAGCTCAGGCAGCATCGACAGGCACATGAGCTTCGATGCCTGGGGCAAGCGGCGCATCGTGGTCAACTGGGCGGCAATGGGTGTCTCGGCGATCACTGTGTACGACACCTCGATCACCACCCGCGGCTTGGGTCTAGACCCTTCACCGGCCACGAGCAGCTCGACCCCGTCGGCCTCATTCACATGAACGGCCGGGTGTATGACGCCGAGATCGGCCGCTTTCTGTC
>JAHEJE010000043.1 GCA_024639035.1 Alphaproteobacteria bacterium | reverse complement strand
TGATGAACGAAGGCGAGATGTCGACCCGGCTGGGCCTGCCCGGCATTCCCGCCGCCGCCGAGGTCATCCTGCTGGAGCGCGACATTCGCCTCGTCGAACTGACCGGCGCAAGCTATCACGCAGCCCAGTTGTCGAGCGCAGCTTCGGTTGAGGTGGTGCGCCGGGCAAAACAGCGCGGACTGCCGGTGTCCTGCGGTGTTTGCGTCAATCACCTGGTGCTCAACGAAAACGATGTCGGCGCCTATCGCACGTTCTTCAAGATAGCGCCGCCGCTGCGCGCCGAAAGCGACCGCCAGGCGCTGCTCAAAGGCCTCCGCGACGGCACGATCGATGTCATCGTCTCAAGCCACGACCCGCAAAGCGTAGATACCAAGCGCCTGCCCTTTGCCGAAGCCGAGTTTGGCGCGATTGGACTGGAAACTCTGTTTTCGGCCGCCGCCAGCCTGCATCATTCCGGCGATGTCGAACTCCCCCGCCTGATCGAAGCGCTGACGGCGGCTCCGGCCGGCCTGCTCGGTCTGGAAGGCGGCAGTCTCGCCCCCGGCGCGCCCGCCGACTTCGTCATCGCCGACCTCGACAAGTCGTGGACCGTGGAGGATGTCAAGCTGCGCTCGCGATCCAAGAATTCACCGTTCGAGCACCGCACCCTCGAAGGCCGGGTTCTCGAAACAGTCGTTGCCGGGCGCACCGTCTATGCCTACGATTAGAGGCGGGGCCTCGGCACCAAGAGTTTTGGGGAGCGGCTAAATGCAAGATGCCGGTGATGTTTCACTTGCCCTGACCGCAGTCTGGACCATTTTCGGCTATCTGTGTGGGTCGATACCGTTTGGCCTGCTGCTGGCCCGAATGGGCGGTCTCGGCGACGTCCGCTCCATCGGCTCCGGCAATATCGGCGCCACCAATGTCCTGCGCACCGGTTCCAAGAAGATCGCCCTGGCAACTCTGGCCTGCGACATGCTGAAAGGCGCCATCCCGGTTCTGCTCGCCCGTCTGGCCGCCGGCGAGACGGCAGCGGTGGTGGCAGGCGTTGCCGCGTTCCTCGGCCACGTCCTGCCAGTATGGCTGAAATTCAAGGGCGGCAAGGGTGTGGCGACCTATCTCGGCGCCCTGTTTGTCCTCTATTGGCCCTTGGCACTCATCTTTATCGCCATCTGGGTCATTCTGGCCCTGGCATTCTGGTTCTCTTCGGTCTCCAGCCTGGTCGGCAGCGCTGCAATGCCGGTATCCGCCTGGCTCCTCGGCCACACTCATCTGATTTTGCCATCGATGTTTGTCGCCGGCGTCATTTTCTATGCCCACCGCGAAAATCTCCGGCGGCTGGCGCGCGGCGAGGAAAGCAGGATCCGCTTGCGCTCATCGCCCCCGGGCGCACAATGACCGAACTGCTCGACGATCAGCAGCGCATCGACTGGCTCCAACTTTACAAGTCCGAGAACGTCGGGCCGGCGACTTTCCGTCGCCTGGTCAACCGCTTCGGCGGAGCAAGCGCTGCGCTGCAGGCGCTTCCAGAGCTGTCCAGGCGTGGCGGCCTCAGACGGGCGATCCGCATCTACCCGAAAGACGCCGCCGCCAGGGATTACGAAGCCGCGGTCAACTATGGCGCCCGCTTCATTGCGCTCGGCGAAGCCGCATACCCGCCGTTCCTGCGCCATATCCCGGATGCGCCGCCGCTGATCTGCGCCAAGGGGCGGTTTGAGCTGCTGACCTCGATCTGCATCGGTATCGTCGGCGCCAGAAACGCATCCGCCGTCGGCCGCAAATTCACCAGACAACTGGCGGCCGAACTTGGCAAGGCCGAATTCACCGTGGTGTCCGGCCTCGCTCGCGGCATTGACACCGCCGCCCATGAAGCCGCACTGGAGAACGGCACCATCGCGGTGCTGGCCGGCGGCATAGATGTCATCTACCCGCCGGAAAATGCCGAACTGCACGAAGCGGTCGCCAACCAGGGCGTGGTGCTGAGCGAAATGACGCCGGGCACCAGGCCTAAGGCGGAGTATTTCCCGCGCCGCAATCGCATTATCTCGGGGTGTTCCCTCGGCGTAGTCGTGGTCGAGGCGGCCCTGCGGTCCGGTTCGCTGATCACCGCGCGAATGGCCGGTGAACAGGGCCGGGAGGTATTCGCCGTACCCGGCTCGCCGATGGACCCGCGCGCTGCCGGCACCAACAAACTGATCAAGGATGGCGCCACCCTGATCACCGGTGCCAGGGATGTGGTCGACGCGGTCAACCCGTTGACCGCCCGCGACATGATACTGCGTCAGGACTTCGGCCAACCCGCCGCCGACCCGCCTGACCTGAGCGGCGACATCGACATCGCCCAGACCGACCGCCGCCGCATCCTGGCCCTGCTCGGCCCGTCACCGGTCGATGTCGACGACCTCATTCGCGAAAGCGGCCTGAGCGCCCAGATCGTCATCACCGCCATACTGGAACTGGATCTTGCCGGCCGCATCGAGTGGCAATCAGGCTCGAAGATTTGCCTGATCGACTGAAGCTCTATTTGCCCTTGTGAGCCTGGTTGAAGGCTTCGTAGAAGGCCATTTCGAGAAAATACGCCAAGTGTGGCAGGTTGGCCCCACGCGCCATGTTGCGCAACTCAAGCAGCAAATCGGCGATGTACTGCGCCGTGGCCTCGGTCCCGGCGTCCTTTGACAGTGCGGTTGCGTGTGCTCCACCTTGCGGCGCCGCGGTCGGCGACTGCCGCGTCCCGTAGCTATGTCGTTGCAATGCCGTTGATTTCTCTGCCATTTGTGCAGCCCGAATGTTGTATGGTTATGGGCGAATCCCGTTCACCCTTCTGCCGTTCAATATAAATGCGTGTAATTTCACAGGTCTACCAACTTATACGTGCAAACAGTGGGTCATCAGACTAAAGCCCGCTGTCGCACCGGCCAGCATGAAATTAAACCTGCCCTGCAACGGGGCTTGCGAAACAACCCGCAGCCCGATATGACCGCAACTTCCCCGGCACATCGGCCAGTCACTATGCGGAACACAGATGAACGTTGTCGTCGTTGAATCGCCTGCCAAGGCAAAGACCATCAACAAGTATCTCGGCAAGGGCTACACAGTCCTGGCGTCATACGGCCATGTGCGCGATTTGCCGGCCAAGGACGGATCAGTGCGACCGGACGAGGACTTCGCCATGTCCTGGGATGTTGATTCGCGTTCATCCAAACGCCTCAAGGACATCGCCGATGCGCTCAAACAGGGCGACAAGCTGATCCTCGCCACCGACCCCGACCGCGAGGGTGAGGCCATCTCCTGGCATGTGCTGGAAATATTGCGGCAGAAGAAACTGCTGAAAGACAAACCTATCGAGCGGGTGGTGTTCAACGCCATCACCAAGAATGCCGTCCTCGAGGCGATGCGCAACCCGCGCCAGATCGATCATTCCCTGGTCGATGCCTATCTGGCCCGCCGCGCGCTGGATTACCTGGTCGGCTTTACCCTGTCGCCGGTCCTGTGGCGCAAGCTGCCGGGTTCGCGCTCGGCCGGCCGGGTACAATCGGTGGCCCTGCGCCTGATCGCCGACCGCGAGATGGAGATCGAGGCATTCCGCACCGATGAGTACTGGACCATCGAAGCCGATATGCGCACCGCTGCCGGCGACCCGTTTTCAGCCCGCCTGAACGCCATCGACGGCAAACGCCTCGAGAAACTGTCGATCGGCAACGAAGCAGCCGCCAGGGCCATCGAGACCGCGCTCAAGGATGGCCGTTTCAGCGTTGCCAAGACCGAAAGCAAGCCGGTCAAGCGCAACCCCTACCCGCCGTTCACAACCTCGACGCTGCAGCAGGAAGCCTCGCGCAAACTCGGCTTTTCATCCAAGCAGACCATGCAGACCGCGCAACGTCTGTATGAAGGCATCGACATCGGCGGTGAAACCGTCGGTCTCATAACCTACATGCGGACCGACGGTGTGCAGATGGCCAACGAGGCCATCGCCGCGGCCCGCAACACCATCTTGCAGAATTTCGGCGAACCCTACGTTCCCGGCAGCCCGCGCGTCTACCGCACCAAGGCCAAGAACGCCCAGGAAGCCCACGAGGCCATACGCCCGACTGAAATGTCACGCCGGCTGTCCGATGTTTCGCGGTATTTGCAGAAAGACCAGGCAGCGCTCTATGAATTGATCTGGAAACGCACCATCGCCAGCCAGATGGAAAGCGCCGAACTGGAACGCACCGCCGTCGACATCACCGCGACCGGCACCGACGGGAAATCCTATACCTTGCGGGCCTCGGGCTCGGTGGTGCGCTTCGACGGATTTTTGAAACTGTATCAGGAAGGCCGCGACGACGGCGACGACGACGACGGCAAGCGTCTTCCGGCGATGAGCACCGGCGACGTCGTCGGTATGAAGCAGCTCAAGGGCGTACAGCATTTTACCGAACCGCCGCCGCGCTATTCCGAAGCCTCGCTGATCAAGAAGATGGAAGAACTCGGCATCGGCCGGCCGTCGACCTACACGGCGATCCTGACCGTGCTGCAGGACCGCGGCTACGTCCGCATGGACAAGCGCCGCCTGATCCCCGAGGACAAGGGCCGGCTGGTGATCGCCTTCCTGGAGTCGTTTTTCGCCCGTTATGTCGAGTATGATTTTACCGCCAACCTGGAACAGCAGCTCGACCAGATTTCCGCCGGCGAGGCCGACTGGAAGACCGTGCTTCACACCTTCTGGAAGGATTTCATCGGCGCCGTCGACGAGATCAAGGACTTGCGGGTCTCGGAGGTTCTCGAGGCCTTGAACCAGTTGCTCGGGCCGCACATATTCCCCGAGCGCGAGGACGGCCAGCCGGCCCGCACGTGTCCGTCCTGCGATGATGGCCAACTGTCGCTGAAAGTCGGCAAGTTCGGCGCCTTCATCGGCTGCTCGAATTATCCCGACTGCCGCTACACCAGACAGCTCGGCAATGGCGAAGAGGCCGCCAAGGGCGCCGTTCCCGCCGAAGGCATCGTCCTTGGCGAAGATCCCGAGACCGGCCAGCCGGTCACCCGCCACGAGGGCCGCTTCGGCCCATATGTGCAGCTCGGCAAGCCAGAGGACGGCGAAAAGCCGAAACGGTCGTCGATCCCCAAGGGCTACGATCCGGCTGAAACCGACCTGGGCCTGGCATTGCAGCTGTTGTCGCTGCCCCGCGAAATCGGCGCCCATCCCGAGACCGGCAAGCCGATCACCGCAGGGCTGGGGCGCTATGGCCCGTTTGTGCTGCACGACGGCCTTTACGCCAGCTTGTCAAGCGCTCAGGAGGTGTTCAGCGTCGGCATCAACCGGGCCGTCGACCTGCTCGCCGAGCGCCAGGCCAAGGGCGGACGGCGCAACGCTGCAGCCGCCCTGCGCGAACTGGGCGAGCATCCCGATGGCGGCGGCGCCATTGCGGTGATGGACGGCCGCTACGGTCCTTATGTCAAGCACGGCAAGATCAACGCGACCCTGCCGAAAGACCTGACCCCCGATGCCGTCACCCTGGAACAGGCCGTGGAGCTGATCGCCGCCAGGGCCGCCAAGGGCAAGAAACCGGCCAAGAAGCGGGCACGCAAGGCCGCCAAGAAGACCGCGGCCAAGGCCTGAGGTCGGTGGCCCCAAGAAAACAGGACAAGTCGGGCGCCGGCAAGATCGTGCCATTGCCCAGCGAAGAGCAAATCCTGGAATTTGTTCGCAACAGTCCCGGCACACCGGGAACACGCGAGATTGCCCGGGCCTTTAACATTCGCGGCCCCGAGCGCGTTGCCTTGAAGAAACTGCTCAAGGCGATGACCGACAAGGGCTTGCTCGGCCGCCGCGGACGGCGCCTGCGCGCCCCCGGCACCCTGCCCCCGGTGGCTGTGCTGGTCGTAACCGGCCGCGACGAGGACGGCGAACTCACCGCCCGCCCCGAACAATGGGACGAAGAGGCAGAAGGCGCGGTGCCGGCCATTGTCGTTCAGGCACCCAAAGCCGCCGGCCGGCGAAGCGACCTGCAACCGCCGACCGACGGCGACCGGATCCTCGCCCGGCTCAATCCGACCGTCTCCGACATCTACGCTTACGAAGCCCGCATGATCCGCCGGCTGTTGGTTCCGGAAACGCGGACGCTTGGCGTCTACCGCCGCGCCGGCGGGCCGGGCCGGGTCATTCCGGTGGACAAGCGTGAGCGCGAAGAATGGGATGTCCTGCCCGGCAACGACGGCGGCGCCAGGGAATCCGAACTGGTAGAAGTCCAACTTGTGCGTGACCGCGGCCGCGGCCTGAAGACCGCCCGCATCGTCGGGCGCCTGGGCAGCACCGCCGACCAGCGCAACATATCGCTGATCGCCGCCCACCAGCATGGCATCAAGCTGGCCTTCAACGACGACACGATAAAACAGGCAAAGGAGCTCAAGCCTTTCCGGCACGACGGTGCCCGGCACGGCGGCGGCCGGCGCGATCTGCGCCAACTGCCACTGATCACCATCGATCCGGCCGACGCCCGCGATCACGACGATGCCGTGTGGGCCCAACCGGACGATGACCCGGCCAACGCCGGCGGCTTCCTGGTGATTGTGGCCATCGCCGATGTCGCCCACTACATCCGGCCCGGCACGGCCCTGGACCGCGAGGCCCGCGAGCGCGGCAATTCTGTCTATTTTCCCGACCGCGTGGTGCCGATGCTGCCGGAGCGCATTTCCAACGACCTGTGTTCGCTGAAGCACGGCCAGGATCGTCCGGTCCTGGCCTGCTCCATGACCTTCAACGCCAATGGCACAAAGATTTCTCACCGCTTCGAACGGGCCACGATCCGATCCCAGGCCAGCCTGTCCTACGAACAGGCCCAATCGGCAATCGACGGACGCCCAGACGACCAAACCGCGGCGCTCCTTGAGCCGGTCCTCCGGCCGCTGTGGCAAGCCTATACCGCTGTTGACAGTGCCCGCAGGACGCGCGGCCCGCTGGAACTGGACCTGCCGGAACGCAAGCTGGTGCTGGACGACAAGGGTTTCGTCGAGCGTGTCCACGTTCCCGAGCGGCTCCAGGCCCACAAGCTGATCGAAGAGTTCATGATCCAGGCCAATGTGTCCGCCGCTGAAACGCTGGAAGAGCACGCCATGGCCTTTCCTTACCGGGCACACGAAGCCCCGGCGGCGGAAAAGGTCGTGGCTCTGGGCGAGTTTCTCCAATCGCTCGGCCTGTCGTCGCCCAAGGGCCAGGTCATGAAGCCGCGGAACTTCAACGATCTGTTGCGCAAGGTCGAGGGCAAGGATTTCCAGCAGATCGTCCACGACGTCGTGCTGCGCACCCAGTCCCAGGCCATCTACAGCCCGCACAACCAGGGCCACTTCGGCCTCAACCTGCGCCGCTATGCCCATTTCACCTCGCCGATCCGGCGCTATGCCGACCTGCTGGTCCACCATGCTCTCATCGATGCCTGCAAGTTGGGCAAGGACGGCCTGAGCGAATGGGACATCGCCAACATGACG
The DNA here is from genome assembly GCA_024639035.1 of Alphaproteobacteria bacterium. Classification (GTDB taxonomy): domain Bacteria; phylum Pseudomonadota; class Alphaproteobacteria; order Rhizobiales; family Aestuariivirgaceae; genus JAHEJE01. The sequence continues at coordinate 5,223 of JAHEJE010000043.1, read as the reverse complement.
GAAACGGCAGAAGCCATTTCCGGCGCCGAACGCCGGGCCATGCTGGCCGAGCGCGACACCAGCGACCGTTTGCTGGCGGCTTTCCTGGCCGACCGGGTGCGCTCGCTGTTTTCCGGGCGGATAAGTGGCGTCACCCGCGCCGGCCTGTTCGTTCGCCTCGCCGACACCGGCGCCGACGGCTTTGTCCCCGTCTCATCGATCAAGGGCGACTATTTCATCCATGACGAAACCCGTCATGCGCTGATCGGCGCCGAGACCGGCGAGACCTTTCAGCTTGCCGACCCCGTCGAGGTGCGCCTGCTCGAGGTCACGCCGATTGCCGGGGGCCTGCGCTTTGAACTCGTTGGCAGTGGCAAAAAGGGCAAGCCAGCCGGCCGCAAACCACGGCGTCAAGGGCCCGCTCGTCGCGCACGCGGGCGCCGCCGATAATATTGCGTCACGGTGACGCGCGACGGCTTACGGACTTATCGCGCGCCAGACCACGGGTCAAAACTGCCGCCATGTCGGTCGATTACACATCCTCATCCGGGCATCACGGCAAGGCGGCCAAGCGCAACCTGCCAAAAGCCATCCTGCGCGGTCTGCGCCACCGCTGCCCCCAGTGCGGCACCGGCAGCGTATTCGCCAGATACCTCAAGATCGCCGACATCTGTGGCCACTGCGGCGAGGAACTCCATCATCATCAGGCCGATGATGCCCCGCCCTATTTCACCATTTTCATCGTCGGCCACATCATCATCCCCCTGGTCTTCCTGGTGGAAACCACCTGGCATCCGGCGATGTGGATACATATGGTCACCTGGCTGCCCCTGGCCGTGCTTTTGACCCTCACGCTGTTGCCAATGGTCAAGGGCGCGGTGGTCGGACTGCAATGGGCGCTCAGAATGCACGGGTTTGAATACTCAGCCCTGTGCACACCCAAATCGCCGGCACAGGGCAGGTAGAAACGTGCTGCATTGCGCCAGCTTGCCCGGTATGGTCCCGGCATGACCACTTCAATCCGAACCAGGACGCTGCGTCCGCGCGACGCCGCCACCCTCATCATCATCCGCACCGACGGCGGCCACGGCGCACCACAGGTGCTGATGGGCAAGCGCCACGAAGCGCACAAGTTCATGCCCAACAAGTTCGTCTTTCCCGGCGGCCGGGTCGACCCGGGCGATTGCCGTCTCAAGACGGCGGACGATCTGCACCCTCGGGTTGCCGAAAAGCTTATGACCCGGATGCGCGGCACACCTTCAATGGCGCGGGCCAGAGGTTTGGCCCTGGCGGCGGTGCGTGAGACCTTCGAGGAGACCGGCCTTGTCATCGGCAAGGCGCCGGGCCGGCCGGAAAACACTCGCTCAGAAGCCTGGCGCGCTTTTCACCGCTCTGGATATAGTCCGGCCCTCGGCGGTCTGCGGTTCTTTGCCCGCGCCATCACTCCGCCCGGCCGGCCGCGTCGCTTCGACACCCGCTTCTTCGTCACCGAGGCCGAACATGTCGCCAATATCGATGCGCCGGCGACCATCGAGACGGACGAGTTGCTGGACCCCTATTGGTTCACTATCGAAGAAACCCGGGACCTCGATCTGCCGTGGATCACCGGCGAAATCCTGCGCCGCCTCAAGATCGCCATCGAGCAGCCGCAGGGCCTGGCACCGGACATGTCCTGCACCTACCAGCGCATGATTGGAAAGAACTGGCACTACGAGCAGATTTGAAACGCGATGCTTGACTTGTGCGGGTGCTTGGGCGATACCGCAGCCAACAGATTTCCCGCACCGCACAATCGCCGGTGCGAACGGAGTACGCGACATGGCAAAAGCAACCACCATCAAGATCAAGTTGGTCTCGACCGCCGACACTGGTTACTATTATGTGACCAAGAAGAACACCCGCACCCAGACCGACAAACTGACCTATCGCAAGTACGATCCGGTCGTGCGCAAGCACGTCGAGTTCAAGGAAACAAAGATCAAATAGTCCCCGTTTAACCGGGACCACAGTTCGGCCGCCGCGGGTCATCCTGCGGCGGTTTTTCTGTGTCGGGCGGAGGCCGGCGCGGCGGAGGATAGGTGCCGACCCGGAACAGGTTACGAGGAGGCCACTCGAACCGTCCGGGCCGGCGAACCCCCGGTGCTCAGGAGATGCGGCGGACCTGAAGCGCCAAGGGGTAACGTTGGCAGCGCGATGAAAACTCAATCGCCTGCGAAGGGTGCCGGGCGGATTGATTCGGTTGGAACCAATCCGCCGTTAGTCGGGGCGACAATTTGAGATGGAGAGTGTTAAATGCCGCGCCGTTGTTTGAATCTAATTTTATGTATTAGCGTCTGAAGCGCAATATTATTCGCATTATCAAGGCCTTGTTTCGACCAAGTTGGTGAATCGTTAAGGTAAAACGGTGAGGTAAACGGGCCGGAAAATGCCGGTTTTCCGTGGTTGTGCGGATCGCGCGGGCGTTCAGGCCGCTTCGGAAATCACCCGGTTGCGGCCCTCGCGTTTGGCCCGGTAGAGGGCCTCATCGGCCCGCCGCAGCATCTCCGCAAGGGTATCGCTGGAGTCTTCGAATGCGGCAATACCGATGGAAACCGTCACCGGCAGGAGCGGAGCTGCCGGCCCGGCATTGAACGGTGCGCCGCAGATCGCCATGCGCAGCCGTTCAGCAATCTGCTGGGCAACGCTAGCATCGGTATCGGGCAGGACGACCAGGAATTCCTCGCCGCCAACCCGGCACGGCAGATCCATCGAACGGGTATGTTGCTTCAGGCGTTCCGCCAGTTCGATCAGCACCCTGTCGCCGGCGGCATGGCCATGCGTGTCGTTCACCGACTTGAAAAAATCGACATCCAGGGCCAGAACCGACAGTGCCCGGCCGCGATTTGCCGCTGCATCGACCATCAGCCCGACCTGGCTTTCCATGTAGCGGCGGTTGTACAGGCCGGTCAACGGATCGGCGACGGCCAGTTCGAGAGATTGCTGGACGTTGTTGCGCAGTTTTTCGGTATAGCGCCAACGCTTGATCTGGGTATTGACCCGCGCCAGCAGTTCCTGCTTGTCAATCGGCCGCAGCAGATAATCGTTCACCCCCATGTCGAGCGCCCGCATCATCCGGTCGTTGTCGTCCGGGTCGACGATGATCAGGATCGGAATCTGCCGGGTGCGTTCGAGCGACCGCAATTGCGAACACAGCCGCAGGCCATCGAAGTCCTGAAGGTCGAGATTGATGATCAGCAGTTCGAACTGCGTCGCTGCCGCCTCGGACACCGCCTGTTGCGGGTCCTGCGACCAGGTCATCTGGTGACGGCCCTCGAGGCTCGATGCGATGCGGTCGGCCAGGTGGCCACGGTTATCGATCAGCAGGATGTTACCGTGGCGGTCGCCGAGCTCACTTTCTTCCGCCTGCAGCAGGCTAATGTCACCGGCCGGCAACCGCGAGCGCAACTCGTCGGTGAGCATCTTCAGTCGCACCAGGCTCTTGACCCGGCAGAACAGGGCGATATCGTTTACCGGTTTGGTCAGAAAGTCGTCTGCGCCGGCCTCGAGACCGCGAATCCGGTCTTCCGGCTGGTCAAGCGCCGTTACCATGACGACAGGAATATGCCGAGACAGCGGGTCACTCTTGATCCTGCGGCAAACTTCGATGCCGTCCATGCCAGGCATCATCACGTCGAGCAGAATGATATCGGGTTGGGTACGTTGTAAGGATTCCAGTGCATCGACACCGTTCATCGCGGTGACGACTTCGAAATACTCCGCCGACAGTTTGGCTTCGAGCAGCCGAACGTTGGCAAGTATATCGTCTACAACTAGAACCCTCGCTGTCATTCGCCAACCTTCAGATAGCTGTCGATTTGCTCCAGGAAACTTGCAACCGAGATAGGCTTGGAGATGTAGGCCTCGCAACCGCCTTCCCGAATCTTTTCTTCATCGCCCTTCATCGCAAAGGCCGTTACCGCGATCACCGGGATCGACTTCAGCTCGTCGTCCTCCTTCAGCCACTTGGTGACTTCGATGCCCGAAACCTCGGGAAGCTGGATGTCCATCAGGATAAGGTCCGGCATTTGCTCGCGCGCGATGTCGAGCGCCGACAGGCCTTCGCGGGTCTGCAGCACCCGGTAGCCATGAGCCTCGAGCAAATCATTGAACAGCTTCATGTTGAGTTCGTTGTCCTCAACAATCAAAACCGTTTTGGGGGCGGATTTCACCGGGTTGATCGGGTTGTCTGTGGCCGCCATATCGCTTGCACCGTGGTTCACTGTTCGGATCCGTTCCAGTCGTTATAAGGCAGCAAAGTTAACTTTGCCCGCAATCCCCAAATCTTACGCTGGCCATACTCCCAAGAATCTGTAACCAACAGCTTAATCTTGACCCCTGCGTCCTTCAGGTAAATTTAATCTGGTTAATCGTAAAAAAATGCATTCCCGACATTCTGAAACAAATACCAGCCATGCCGAGGTACTCGCCCTCGAAGCCCTCGGTTATTTGGCCTCGGATACCGAACGTTTTGGCCGATTTCTGCGCCTGACGGGCCTCAGTCTGGATGCCGTGAGGGCCGGCGCCGGCGATCCTCAATTCCTCGCCAGTGTGCTCGATTATCTGCTTCAGGATGAACCGCTTCTGCTTGCATGGTGTGACGCCGCGGGCCATCATGCCGGCGCCGTTGCCGCCGCCCGCAGGACATTGCCCGGCTTTCAAGCTATCTAGGCAAGCCCATGTTAACCGAATCGACCCTTGAACACATCGCGCAGGTCACTCTTGCCGCCAACCGGCCCGTGATCATTTGCGACGTCGACGAGGTCGTTGTGCATTTCATCAGGGGACTGGAAGCTTATCTTGCGCGCAATGACATGTGGTTACATGCGCAAAGCTTTGCGCTGAACGGTAACGTAAAGAGAAAATCAGATGACACGCCGATTTCGGCAGACGAACTGCGCACTCATCTTGCCCGGTTCTTCGAGGAGGAAATCCACCGGCTCGAAGTCATCGACGGCGCCGCGCGGGCGCTGAATGCGCTGAGCGCCCATGCCGACGTCGTCATGCTGACCAACCTGCCGGCGAAATTCCGCCAGAAACGCATCCAGAACCTTGCCAGCCACGGTCTCGATTTTCCGGTCGTCGCCAACGACGGTCCCAAAGGGCCGGCTGTGCGGCATTTGCTTGAGACCCACTCTGCCCCGGCGATCTTCATCGACGACATCCCGTCTTATCTCAACTCGGTCGCCGAACACTGTCCCAATGTCG
>JAHEJE010000309.1 GCA_024639035.1 Alphaproteobacteria bacterium | reverse complement strand
CGTTGGCGGTCACCTCGACCGCTTCGCCAACCTGATGGTCAAGCGCAATGACCGAACCGCGCTGCAGTTGCATCAGTTCAGCCACCGGCATTCTGGCGCGCCCCAGGATCACTTGAACGTGCACCGGTATGCGCATGATGAGGTCGAGGTTACGCCCTGCGCCGGGTGCTGCCGGTGAGCCGCTGGCCTGCGGCGGCGCGGGCGCCGGAGCGGCGTTTGCTGCTGGTTCCCCCGGCAGTTCGGGGTTGTCTTGAAGGTTCGACATATCGCTAGGCTACCTGTTGTCCTGGGGTCTCATTCGCGGAACCGGCGGATACACTTTCGCCGGCCTGCGAATTCACGAAGTGGTCGACGGTAAGTTGCACCCGCCCGCCGGTCTGGTCGAGTTGGCAGCGCATCAGCGGCAGGTCGTTACAGATCATCTCGATGAGGCTGCCAGAGGCCGCCGGTATCGCCAGAACGTCACCGACTTTCAGTTGCGCCAGTTTTCCCAGCATCATCCTGCCCGCGTCCATGCGCGCCAGAACCTCCAGCGGCGTGCGCACGACCTCGCCGGAGAACCGGGTCGCCCATTCGGGATCGCGCGGCGGCGCCGTGGCCAGCGCATCGCGCATCTTGTCCGATATGGCGCCCAGCTCGGACTGGGGAAAGCACAACAGCGCCTGATTGTGCTGGCCGGACACATCGACCGTGACGACACAGCCGACCATGGCGCAATCCTCAAGCCCACCATCTTCCAGGTGCAGGTCGCCAACGGCCGGCAGCGGCGCGAACGGTTCCGCAATGATGCCCTCAAAACTCGATTGCAGCGCCTCCGCCAGCAGAGCGAAGACATGTGACATCAGATCCAGCTCGATCTGGCTCAGTGCCCTTTCGGTCTGCACCGGCGGCTCGCTGCCGTCACCGCCGAACAAGGCATCGACACACGAAAACACCAGGTCGCGCGTGGCGCCGATGACGATCGGATGATCCCACGTGTCGATCCGTACCAGCGCGCTGGCGCCCTGCGGCGAAACCTTGCGGGCAAAGAAGTGCGCCTTGTCGATCGTGGTCTTGTAAATCTTCACCTGGACCTGCTGGCTCATGGCAACGCACAGGTCGTCCTGCCAGGTGGCGATCGCCCGCTCGGTGAGCGTCGTCAGTGCCGGCAGCAGGCTGGCCGTGTCGTCCGGTGCTTCCAGCAGGCGGGCCGTGGCGCTCGTGCCGGGCTGCGGATCGGATTTAGCTGCATCGTTCATCGGATCATTCCGCCGGTGCCGGCGCGCCGTCGCCCAGGGTCTGTTGCTCGACGTCGTCGATGCTCGGACGCTCGTAGGACGAGATGGTCTTGCGGCCGTGTTCTAGTGCAATCTGCGGCAGGGCCCCGTTCATGAATGCCAGCAGGGTTTGCTTGGTGACGACGAAGACCCGCAACTGCTTTTCCCGGACCACCTTGATTTTCGCGGCAACCGGCCCGACCATGCCGTACGACATGAAGATGCCGGCGAAGGTGCCGACCAGAGCCGCGCCGATCAGCTTGCCGAGCAGTTCCGGCGACTGATCGAGCGCTCCCATCGCCTTGATGACGCCGAGCACGGCGGCCACGATACCCAGCGCCGGCAGGCCGTCGGCCATGTTCTGCATCGCCGACTGGGCCTTCAGCCGGTCGTGCAGGGCGGTGTTGATTTCTTCCTCCATCAGCGCTTCGATCTCATGCGGGCGGGCATTGCCCATGATGATCAGCCGGCAATAGTCGCAGATGAACGCGGTCAGTTCGGTATTGGCCAGCACCTTCGGGAAAGCCTGGAAAATCGGCGAGTTTTCCGGCTCGTCGATATGCGCTTCGGCCTCGTTGCGCGACTTGCCGCGCAGTTCGCGCATCAGGCCGTACAGCACGCCCAGCACATCGAGGTAGTCGCGTTGCTTGGGGCCCTTGTCCTTCATCGCCTCAAGGGTTGCCTTGCCGGCATCCTTGATCGTCTTGACCGGGTTGGCGATGACGAAGATGCCGATCGCCGAACCGCCGATGATGACGTATTCCCACGGCTGCCAGAGCACGTCGACATGCCCGCCCATGGCCATGAAGCCGCCCAGCAGGCAGGCCATCGTCACCACAAATCCCAGTATCACTGTCACGTCGCAACCCCTGCCCGTTCATATCGATCTTCTCTTGATTGGTTAGGTCGGTGAACTTGCGTGAGCCTTTCGCAGGCTCCGCCCGCGCGTCAGCTTCGCGCAAGTTGCCGGCGCCACGATGCCGGCCAGGACAATCGGAACCAAACTCGTGCTCTCGACATCTGCCTCATTCCAGCTTCTGGTCCGCGACCTGCCGCGGTCGCTGTCGATCACCGCGTCGGACCCGGTCAACGCCCGCGAGACCGAGTACTACCGCGCCAACATCGTCAACGTGAAATCCATCGACGACTTCATTGGAGACGACCGGCTGTTTGCCTATGCCATGCGTGCCCATGGCCTGGAGGAGATGATCTATGCCAAGGCCTTCGTCCGCAAAGCCCTGGAGGAAGGCATCGATGCCCCGGACAGCTTCGCCAACTCGCTGACCGACCGCCGTTACCGGGAATTCGTCAGCACCTTCAATTTCGCCCGCTACGGCGAAACCACCGTGGCCTTCGACCGGACCCAGTCGGGCACTATTGACCGCTATCTGCGCTACCGCCTGGAACAGTCGGCCGGCGAGCAGAACGAAGGCGTGCGGCTTGCGCTCTACTTCGAGCGCCGCATCGGCGAGGTCTCATCGCTTTTGGACCTCCTTGCCGACCGGGCCCTGCTGACCGTGACCCAGACAGCGCTCGGCCTGTCTTCGGCGACATCAGCGCTTGACGTCGACAAGCAGGTCGACCTGATCGCCGAACGGCTCGATATCGACGAGTTGAAAGAACCGGGGGAGCTGGCCAGGTTTCTCGAGCGCTTTACCACGCTATGGGACATGCAGAACCCCAGCTCCCCGGCCCAGGTGCCCAATGTACTGGCCTCCCAGCCGTTGGAATTCGGCATCCGCCAGGATGTCCTGGCCAGTCTGCAAAATCTGAAACTGACCGGAAGGTGATATGACCGCCTCGATGGACATAGCCTTGTCGGGCCAGCTTGCACTGTCCAGGCGCCTCGACACCCTGGCCCATAACATCGCCAACGCGACCACGGCCGGCTTCCGCGCCGAAGCCGTCAGGTTCGAAAGCCTGCTTTCGACAAACACCGACCGGCCGACGGATTTCACCTCAACGGGTCAGTCCTTCGTTTCGCGCCGCCAGGGCCCGCTGGTCCACACCGGCAACCTGCTCGACGTCGCCGTCGACGGCGACGGCTGGCTCGGCATCGAAACGCCGGCCGGCCAGGCCTACACCCGCGATGGCCGGCTGCAGGTATCGATCGACGGCATCCTGCGCACCAAAACCG
>JAHEJE010000308.1 GCA_024639035.1 Alphaproteobacteria bacterium | reverse complement strand
CAGTGGGCCGACACCAACACCATTGCCGATGACGTGGTCGTCGCATTCGAATTCACCGCCCGGCGACAGAAATGACCCCCGCACGCAACCTCAAAGGAGAATAATATGAACTACATTGCCAAGACCGCCCTCGCCCTGTCGATGACCACGACTGCGCTGCTTGCCGGCCAGACGCTGGTCACAGGCCAGGCTCATGCGGCCGAGTACACGCTGGACACGCCGGGCATGCACGCTGCCGTCAATTTCAGGGCCAATCACCTCGGCTACAGTTTCGTGACCGGGCGCTTCGACAAATTCACCGGCAGCTTCACCTTCGACAAGGCTGATCCGGCAAATGCCAAGGTCAAGGTCGAGTTCGATACAGCGAGCATCAACACCAATCACGAAAAGCGCGACGAACATCTGCGCAGCGCTGATTTCTTCGATGTCGCCAACCATGGTGCGGCAACCTTCGAGAGCACCTCGGTCACTCCGACCGGCGATAATAGCGCCAAGATCACCGGCAACCTGACGATCCGCGGCGTCACCAAGGAAGTCACGCTCGATGCCACCTACATTGGCGAAGGCAAGGATCCCTGGGGCGGTTACCGGGCCGGATTTTCTGCCACCGGCGAAATCGTTCCGGCCGATTTCGGGATGCCGCATGGCGTCGCCAAGGCACCGGTTCAATTGATGATCGAGGCGGAAGGCACTCGCAATTAGGGTCTGGCACACCTCCGACAGGTTTCCGCAAGATCACGGCAGGCCGCTCCGTTCCGGGGCGGCCTTGCTACTGGTCGGGCTGGGACGGGGTTTCGCCGGTGCTCTCGTCGCCTGGTTCGACGCTGGCATCCGGGCTGCTCTCGGGCTGCGGCTGGAACTCCGGTTCCGGCTTTCGATTGGGATCGCGGCAGCCGGTCAGCCAGACGTCATAGACCGGATGCTCGACAGCGTTCAGCCCGGGACTTTCGGCAAACATCCAGCCGTTGAAGATCCGGCGCAATTTGCCGTTCAGCAGATTCTCGTCGACCTCGACGAAGGCCGTCGTCTTGGGTTCCTCGGTCACCCCGCGTGAATTGCACACCCGCGGTCGCACGTTGAGTGAGCCGAACCGCTTGGTCTCGTCAATGCCGATCTCGAAGGTGATGATCTGGCCGGTGATCTTGTCGAGCCCGGCAAAGATGGCGATCGGGTTCTTGAGCGCCTCGGCGTGCGCCGGTCCGCCCGCCAGGCTGACCGCGACGGCCAGAAAAAATGTCCGCAGCAGGGTGTTCATCCTGGCAACACCGCTTCAAAGCGCAGCCGCACATAGTCCGCCGTCCAATGGCCATCGGCGTCGCACAGCACCGGCTTCAGCAACGCGACCACCTCATCCAGGACACTGTCTTCCTCAGCGCCATACTGGGCAAAAAACGGATGCCGGAACACTTTCAGCCATTCTCTCATGCCGGACTTGAGCGGCGTCGGACGAGGAAACAGGCCAATCCGGCGGACCTCGAAACCATGGCCGTCGAGCATGCGTGCATAGACCTCCGGCGAGGGGAAAAACCACGGTCCCGCAAGGTCGGCTTCGCCGCCGCGCCGTTGGGCAGTGGCCCGCATCGCCGTCACGATGGCCGCGACATTGCCGTGGCCGCCGAATTCGCCGACAAAGCGGCCGCCGGGCCGCAACGCCCGCGCAACACCGTCGAGCACCTTGTCCGGTTCGGTCATCCAGTGCAGGGCGGCGTTGGAGAACACCGCATCGAACTCGGCCTCGTATGCCAACGCCTGGCCGTCGGCCAGTTGAACGTTCAGGCCGCGCTTGCGCGCTGCAGCGATGAAATCCTCACTGGCATCGACGCCGGTGACGATGCCGCCGGCAGCCGCCAGTGCCTCGGTCAGCGCGCCATCGCCGCAGCCAAGGTCGAGAAGCCGTTCACCGGGTTTGAGGTCAAGCCATTCGACAACGGCGCCAGCCAACTCGGACACGAACCGGGCGTGCCTGTCATAGCTGTCGGACGACCATGTTTGCTGGCGGGCCGGTTCGCTGGACCGCATTACTTGTTCTTCTTGTCGCTGTCGAACATGAACTGGTTGATCAGGCCCCACAGGTCGATGGCGCTCTGGGTGTAGCTCATCTGGTCGCCGTCCTTCAGAAGCTCCTCGCTGCCGCCGGGCTCGATGGCGATGAACTTGCCGCCGAGCAGCCCTTCGGAGGTCACCTTCGCGGTCGAATCATCGGGCAGCTTGATGGCATTGTCGAGCGACATGACGACCTTGGCCTGAAAACTCGACGGATCGAGTTCCTGTCTCACCACCGAGCCGATCTTGATGCCGGCGAGGCGGATGTCCGAACCGATGTTGATGCCCTCTATGTTCTCGAACTCCGCGCTGAGGCTATAGCCGCCCGCGCCCTTGCCGGCGCCCGAGGTGGTGTAGGCGAAAACAAAGAACACCACGGCAATGGCGATCACGCCGGCTCCGACGATGGTTTCGACAACAGAATTCTTCATGCACGGAGGTCTCCAGTAGTGGCGCCCGGATTTACTTGGGCTGCCAGGCCTCGTAGTCGGGCTTGGGCGCACCGCTGCCGTGGCCCGGCGTCGCGATGCTGCCGGCCGGCCGGTAGGCCGACGCAGTTCCCGTCGGGTTGGCGCGGTGCGGCTTTTGCCACTCACGCTGCCGGTATTCGGTCTCGGTCGGCGGGGTGTCTACGGTATGGTGCATCCAGCCGTGCCAGCCCGGCGGTATGGCCGATGCTTCGGCATAACCGTTGTAAACCACCCAGCGGCGCTCGGGAATCGATTCGGGCAGCGCCGAGGGTGCGCGGTAGTAGACATTGCCGAACTCGTCCTCGCCGACCCGCTCGCCCTTGCGCGCGGTATACCAGCGCAAGCCCATGGTTTGCCCGTTCCACCAGGTGAACAACTGTTTCAAGAAATCAAGCACGCAACCGGTCCCCGTCATCGCAGCGCAAAGTCCGCTGGACTATGGCGCAATTCGGGGCGTCAAGTCCAGTGCGGATGTAGACTTCAAGCGGCCCGCGATCAATTCCCCCAGCATTGTGCAATCGGATGGTCGCGGCAGATCTTCTGCACGACGCGGCGCGACGATTTCGTTGCTGCTTTTGCACCGTTGCCGGCGCCCGCAATGATGAGGTCGGCGATGCAGTTTGCCAGCGCAACGACCGCGGTTTCGTCAAGCCCGCGGGTCGTGGCGGCGGAAACGCCGAGCCTCAGTCCGGACCAGTCGGCCGGTCTGGCGACATCGAAGGGCACCGGGTTCGGGTTCGAGGTGATGTTGGCGCCGGCCAGGGCGGCTTCGGCATCCCGGCCCCGGATGCCGTGCGGCGAGACATCGAGCAGGACCATGTGGGTATCGGTGCCACCGCTGATGACCTTGATGCCACGGTCGATCAGGCATCGGGCCATAGC
>JAHEJE010000307.1 GCA_024639035.1 Alphaproteobacteria bacterium | reverse complement strand
CCCAGTCGTAGGTTGGCATGTTCATCGGAAAGGACAGTGCCGACGGCATCTGGATGAACGGCCCCCAGTCGCTGCCGCCGTATTCCAGCACCAGCACCCGGTTGGCCTTGTCCTCGCTCAGCCGGCTGGCCAGCACCGAGCCGGCCGAGCCGGACCCGACGATAATGAAATCGAATGTTTCAGCCATCCCCACCCACGTCCGCTTGCCGCTGCGCCCGGCAGCGCAACCCTGTTAGCCAATGGTCTAGCGTTTTATTGATTGACTGATCAATCAAAAATGCACTTGCCGGTGGGCCCTTTCATCGATCGATTGCCGAATTTGGGATGCGCAGCGGTGAGTAGGGTGCGGTTGTTTGAGTGCCCTCAGTTTTGAAATATGACCTGTTCCGCCATGCCGATAGGCGGTATGCGTGTGGCCGAGGGGAAGCTGAAGCGCGACGCCGGTTTGCTGGACTGGGACTTTCAAAAAGGGAGGACGCCATGAAGATCGTTCGCACCGACAGCGAATTGCAGACCCCGGTCGTGGATCAAAAGCTGCGCGACATGGGGCACGAACTGGTCTTACTGCCGGACGGTGTTGCCGAGGACGACCTGATCGCCGAAGTGGGCGATGCCGATCTGCTGCTGATGTGCTACACGCCGATCACCCGGCGGGTGATCGAGGCTGCCGGGCGATTGCGCGGGATCGTCAAGTATGGCGTAGGGATCGATGCCATCGATATTCCTGCCGCCATCGACCGCGGTATCGTGGTGGTCAACATTCCCGAGTATGCCGAGGAAACGGTGGCCGAGGGCGCCTTTGCGCTGCTGATCGCCCTGGCGCGCAAGCTGCCGGCGTTGGGGGCGCAAATGGCTGCCGAGGGATGGACGTGGCCGGAGCCCCGGTGGCTTGGCCGTGACATCGCCGGAAGCACCGTCGGGATCATCGGGCTGGGCCGCATCGGGCGCTCGATGGCGCGCATGGCCGGTGCGGGGTTCAGGGCGCGGGTGATTGCTTATTCGCCGCATACGCCGGAGGCTGCATTTCGCGAGGCCGGCGTTGAGCGCTGTGTCGACCTGGGCGAACTGCTGGCACAGAGTGATTTCGTGACGGTTCACAGCGTCCTCAATGCCGAGACCCGGCACCTATTGGGCGAAGCCGAATTGCGGGCGATGAAGCCGTCGGCCTTCCTGATCAACGTCTCGCGCGGGGCGATTGTCGATGAAGCGGCATTGATCCGGGCGCTCGATGAAGGCTGGATTGCCGGGGCCGGGCTGGATGTGTTCAGCCGGGAGCCGCTGGCGCTGAGCGGTCATCCGCTCAGCGGCCTGTTCGGGCGACCGAATGTGGTACTGCTGCCGCATCTGACGTTTTATACCGATGAGGCCATGGCGCGGCTGGAGGCGGAAACGCTGGAGCGCTGCATGGAGTTGATCGAGGGCCGCGATGTGCTGATCAAGTCCGGCGATCCGCGCCTGCGGGCGCAGCGTTCGGGTGTGATTTTCGCGTCTTGAGGAACTCTTGAAACGGTCTCAACTGCTTCCTATCTGAATTAAAGCGGATGCCTCAACCGGGTCCGCGGAACTGAGAGAAATGCCCGGCCAGATGGCGGGCGAAGCGCTAACATTGCTCAAGGAGAATGTTGAAATGTTTGATCTGACACCCCTCTACCGTTCATCCGTTGGTTTTGACCGTCTTGCCCAGATGCTGGGCGAGGCCGCCAGCGTCGATGCGCCGAGTTATCCGCCCTACAACATCGAGCGGCTCAGCGACAACGAATACCGCATCACCATGGCGATTGCCGGGTTTGCCGAGAGCGACCTGTCGATCGAAGTGAAGGAAAACGCACTGTCCATCGCCGGTAACAAGACGGCCGAGACCCAGATGGGCGACAGCAAGTTCCTGCACCAGGGTATTGCTGCACGCAGTTTCGAGCGCCGGTTCCAGCTGGCCGACCATGTCAAGGTTGTCGGCGCCGAGCTTGAGAACGGCCTGCTGCATGTGGTCCTGAAACGCGAAGTGCCCGAGACCATGAAGCCGCGCCAGATCAAGATCGGAACGGCCAAGGCGACGCAGAAGACCATCGAAGGCAAGAAGGCGGCGTAAAGCCGTCAGCCTCTGGTGAGTTGAGTACCAGCATGGGCGCTCCGGAGACGGGGCGCCCTTTCTATTGCACGCCTGCCGCGTGGACCGCGGCAATGAAGGCGTCGATATCCTCCTGGCGGGTGTTGAACGAGGTGACCAGCCGGATCTGCACTTCATCCTCGCTTGGTTGGTCGATGAGCGAGCCGACGCCCGGCCAGACGGCGAACTGAGCGCCGGCGGCGATCAGATGGTCGTAGAGCCGGCGCGACACGATCGGAAACAGCTGGTTCGCCTCGGCACCAAGCGGCAGGCGCAGATCGGTTGCGTCCTTGATACCTTCGGCCAGTCGGGTGGCGTTGGCGTTGGCCTTGCGGGCGTTGTCGAGCCACAGATCATTGGTCAGATAAGCCTCCATCTGGGCACCGAGAAAGCGGCTTTTGGACATCAGTTGGCCGGCCTGCAACTGGCGGTGGGCAAAGCCGGCGGCCAGGTCGCGGTCGAAGAAGACAATGGCATCGACCCCCATGGTGCCGTTCTTGGTGGTGCCGAACGACAGGACATCGACACCGGCCTTCCAGGTCACCTCGGCCGGTGCGCAGCCGAGCGAGGCGACAGCATTGGCAAAGCGGGCGCCGTCCATGTGCACCTTCATGCCGTGGGCGCGGGCCACCTCGGCAATCGCGGCCACTTCCTCGACGGTGTAGACCGTGCCGAGCTCGCTCGACTGGGTGATCGAGACGGCCGACGGCACGGGGTCGTGTTCGGCGCGCACGAAGCCCTTGAGACGGGCTTCCAGACCGGCGGCGGTGATCTTGCCGCGCGGCTCCTTGATGCCCAACGTGCGGGCGCCGCCGGAGTAGAACTCGACCGCGCCGCATTCATCGACGATGATATGGGCATCGCAATAGGCCAGAACGGCGTTGAACGGACGCACCAGGCTTGCCAGCGCCATGGCATTGGCAATGGTTCCGGTCGACACCAGGCGCGTTTCGACATCACGCTCGAACACCCCGTTCATGAGTTTTGCAGCCCGTGCCGTCCAGTCGTCGGCGCTGTAGGAGGGCGAGGTCAATGCGGTGTTGGCACTGCAAATAGCGGCGAGCACGGTCCCGTGAATGCCATAGAGGTGATCTGATACAAAATTCATGGTGGTTCGAATCCGTTGTTGCCAGGCGTCAGGATAGAGACATCGTATGACCACCTGCAAGCGCTTGCGAAACCGCCGGAGGTCTAACTTGCCTTGGGGGCGGTTTTCTGCCATACCTCATCTCAGTTAGGACAGTGTCGCTGTCCTTTTTTACCGAGCGGACACAGTGGGCCATCGCTTTATG
>JAHEJE010000042.1 GCA_024639035.1 Alphaproteobacteria bacterium | reverse complement strand
ATTACCCGTCCGGCAAGCAGATGGATATCTATTCAGCCGCCATGCAGTACAAGCAGGATGGTGTGCCGCTGGTGGTGTTTGCCGGCAAGGAATACGGCACCGGTTCGTCGCGCGACTGGGCGGCCAAGGGTACGCGCCTGCTCGGGGTGCGGGCGGTGGTGGCGCAGTCGTTCGAGCGCATCCACCGCTCCAACCTGATCGGCATGGGCGTGTTGCCGCTGCAGTTCGCCGATGGCGAAGGCTGGCAAGCACTTGGGCTCAAGGGGGATGAGACGGTCACCATCGAAGGGCTTGAAGGTAAGATGAAGCCGCGCCAGAAAATGACGGCCCAGATCACCACAAGTGCCGGAAAGACAATCGAGGTTTCGCTGAAAAGCCGGATCGATACCGAAGACGAGCTGGATTATTTCCGCAACGGCGGCATCCTTCCGTACGTGCTGCGCAATCTGGCCGGGGCAGCGTAGAGCTGAAAAGAGGGACATTGGCCCTCACCTGAAAGTGACTCGCAGGTGACTGGCCGTTGCGGCATAACGCTTGCCATGAGTGCTGATCGTTCGATATCGCGCCGGGGTTTGCTGGGCGCCGCCGCCGGGTTGGCGGGTGCAGCCTGGGCCGGTCCCGGCTGGGCGGCTGCCGGCAAGACGCCGGTGGTGGTGGAACTGTTCACCAGCCAGGGATGTTCGTCGTGTCCGCCGGCGGATGCGTTCATGGAGGAATTGCGCCAACATGAAAACGTCATCGGGCTTACGCTGAACGTCGATTACTGGGACTACCTGGGCTGGCGCGACACCCTCGCGTCGTCGGAGTATTCACGGCGGCAGCGGACCTACGCCAGCAAGCGCGGTGACGGCCAGGTCTATACCCCGCAAATGGTGATCAACGGGCAACTGCACGCGGTCGGCAGTCGGCGCAGCGATGTGCTGGATGCGGTTGCAAAGGAAGTTGCACGCACGAGCGGACGCACCGTGCCAATCGCGATTGCGAAATCGGGCAGCGACGTGGTCGTCGACATTGGTGCTGCCGAGGCCGGTGGCGATGTGCACGAGGCGACCGTGTGGATGGTCATGGTGAAAGATGCCGTGCCGATCCAGATCGGGCGCGGCGAGAATACCGGGCGCGAGATTACCTACTACAACGTGGCGCGCAAGTTCATGCCGGCCGGCGCCTGGCATGGCAAGGCGCTGCGGATGGAATATCCCGAGAAGGAATTGATGGCGGCAGGGGTCAGCGGCTGCTGCGTGTTGCTGCAGGTCGACGGCAACGGCCCGATCATCGGGGCTGCCGACTACGGCCTGAAGCACGGCGCCTGAACTGTACGCGTGCCGCTTTCAATTGATGCTTGCCAGTAGGCAATCAGCGAAAAGCGCTTCAGACGAATACCTTGCTCATGATGCGGGTCAGGCGGGCGGCGAAGGCTGCCGGGTCGGCGACCGGTTCGCCGTCAAGGATGTGAGCCTGGTCGAGCAGAAGCTGGGCGGCGTCTTCCATGTCTGAATTGGCGCCGGATGACCCGGCCATGTCGGCAAGCGCCGATATCAGTTGGTGGTGCGGATTGATCTCCAGAACCGGGGCGGAAACCGTTATGCCGGTTCCGGCCTGTTTCGACAGCAGCTTTTCAATCGAGCGGTCGAGGTTCTGGTCATTGGCGACCAGACAGACCGGGCTGTCCGTCAATCGGCTCGAGGTGCGCACATCGGCAACCTTGTCACCGAGCGATTGCTTGATGAGGGCAACAAGCGTGCCGGTTGCGGCGGCGTCTTGTTCCGGTTTGTCCTCATCCTTGTCGGCGATGGCAATATCGTCGAGGTCGGCGCTGCCCTGGGTGACCGATTTGAACGGCTTGCCGTCAAAGCCAAGCGCGGTGCGAACCCAGAAACTGTCGACCGGGTCGGTAAGCAGCAGGACCTCGAGGTTCCTTGCCTTGAAACCTTCCAGTTGCGGGCTGGCGGCGGCCTTGGCGGCGTCATCGCCGGTAAGGTAATAGATCGCCGTCTGGTTTTCGGCCATGTTGGCGACGTAGTCCTTCAAGGTGACGGTTTCATCGTCGCTGCGGGTGGTGCGGAAGCGGCAGATCTCGAAGAGCTGATCGCGGCGGGCCATGTCTTCGTAGAGGCCCTCCTTGATGACGGCGCCGAAGGCCTGCCAGATATTGGCGAAGGTTTCGGTGTCATTCTCCGACAGCTTCTTCAGTTCGCTCAAGACGCGGTTGGTCACCGCCTTGGTGATGGCGTGGACGGTGGGATTGTCCTGCAGCATCTCTCGGGAAATGTTGAGCGGCATGTCCTGTGAATCGATGACGCCGCGCACGAAACGCAGATAGGCCGGGAGGATTTCGGCATCGTCGGTGATGAAGACGCGGCGGACGTAGAGCTTCTGGCGGCCGCGGCGTTCCGGGTCATAGAGGTCGAAAGGCTGCTCGCCGGGAACGAACAGCAGGACGGTGTATTCGTTGCGGCCCTCGGCCTTGTAGTGGAGGGTCAGTGCCGGGTCGGAATAGACACCGGAGACATGGCCGAAGAATTCCTTGTACTGGTCTTGCGAGATATCGGACTTGGGCCTGGACCACAGCGCGTTGGCGGAATTGATCTGGCGGTCGACCTCCTCGTCACCCTTTAAAAGTATGGGGTGAGTGATGTGGTCGGAATAGGTGCGGATGATACCTTCGATGCGTTCGGGCTTGAGGAATTCGTCGGCATCGTCGCGCAATTTGAGGCGGATGAGGGTGCCGCGTTGCGGCCCGTCCTTGCCGGTGTGGGGTTTGACGGTGAAGCTGCCGGCGCCGTCGGACTGCCAGGCGGTGGCCTTGTCCGTGCCGGCCTTGCGGGAGAGGACCTCGACGTTTTCAGCGACCATGAAGGCGGAGTAGAAGCCGATGCCGAACTGGCCGATCAGGTTGACGTCGGCTTCTGCTTGCGTGGCCTTTTCCATGAATGCCTGGGTGCCGGAGCGGGCGATAGTGCCGAGGTTGGAGACCAGTTCGTCTTCGGACATGCCGATACCGTTGTCGGCGACGGTGAGGATGTTGGTCTTTTCGTCAAGCGCTATGGTGATCTTCAGATCGGGATCGCCCTTGAGCAGTTCGGGTTTGGCAATTGCCTCATAGCGCAGCTTGTCGCAGGCATCGGCAGCATTGGAGATCAGCTCGCGCAGGAACACCTCGCGTTCTGAATAGACCGAGTGCACCATGAGCTTGAGCAGCTTGGCCACTTCGGCCTGAAATTCGTGCGATGTATTTCCGGACTTTTTGGACGGCTTTTTGGCGGACGCCGTTTTGGTCTTTGCGGTAGCCATGACTTGTCGAACACCCCTAATCTGATGAAATTCAAAACCCCTCAATACCGGCCGATATTGGTGGTGAAGCTTTGAAGATCAAGAGGGTTTCGGAGGTTGGACAAAACAAAGGCGGCCGGTAAAGACCGGCCGCCAAGAACTCTGTACGCACTTACGAACTTGGGGTTTTTGGCCCGGCTCTTTAATGAAGAAGCTCCGGGGGCTGGGGGGCTGAAAACCGATGCCGCTTCGAGCCGGGCCAATGAGGCAACATGAGCAATGTGCATAGCGATTGCGCCGGTATATTGATCGGATTCCGGCAAAAATGTGTCGAATCTGGCAATTGTTGAAGGCCCGTACCGGGCCTGTCGGCGGAAGCGGCCGGGGGCCGATGGCCTTGCCAACCCAGAATTTATCGGCCATGATTTGAAGCTCGTAAGCCCTTGAATGCGTATCGAGTAGAAAAGGGAATTGAACTTTGAGCGACACGGAACCGATAGTTCCGCTCCGGCGGCGGCAATCTGGCGCTGCTGCCGAGCACTACAAGGCCAGACACGGCGATGCCGCACAGCAGGTCACATTCGACCGGCGCGAACTCAATACTATTCTCGATGTCTATGGGCTTAAGGTCGCGCAAGGCGAATGGCGCGACTATGCGATGAACTTCGGGCGGGATACGGCGGAGTTCAGCGTGTTCCGGCGGACCAGCGAAGTGCCGCTGTACCGGATCGTCAAACAACCGAAACTGACGCGCAAGCAAGGCATGTATTCGGTGGTGGCCCCCGGCAGCGTCGTACTGCGGCGTGGGCATGACCTGAAACAGGTTCTCAGGGTGCTGCACAGGCAACCCAAGCTGGTGCCCGTTCTTTAGAGCGCTTTGCGACCACGGGCCGTGATCTTGGTCCGGCAGCGCGGGCAAGCCTCAGACAAGTTAATCTCCTTACAAACGGTGCCTGAATGTGCCGTCGTTGATGTCTGCAGGAAAACAAGAAGCGCAGGCGGCAACGGCATTTCGTGACTTCGGTCCCGTTTGCAAAGAGGTGCCCCGCGTGCAGCCGGTCAATCTGTTCAATCTGGCAACCCGACACAGCGAGTGGCTGTCGTTCAGGCAGTCGGTGGTGGCCGGCAATATCGCCAATGCGGAAACGCCGGGATACAGGGCGCGCGAAGTTGCCGGGTTCGAAGCGGTGCTGAACGGTGCGGAGATGATGATGCGGGCGACGCATGCCCGCCATATCGGCGCCGGAGAAGCGGCGGCGCAAAGTTTCGACACCCATGAGGCCGATACCTGGGAAACTTCTCACTCGGGCAATTCGGTGCGGCTGGAGCAGGAACTGTTGCGGGCATCGGAGATCAATCGCGGCATGCAGTTCAACACCGGTGTGGTGCAGGTGTTTCACCGCATGCTGGCTGCAACGGTAAGGGGATAGGCGATGGCGGACATGCTGGTGTCATCGGTGCGAATTGCCGGGTCGGGTCTCGAAGCCCAGTCGGCGCGCATTCGCGTGGTTGCCGAGAACCTCGCCAATGCCCAGTCGAGCGGCAAGACGGCAGGGGCCAACCCGTACCGGCGAAAGACGATCTCGTTCCATCAGGTGCTCGATCAGACGAACGGTGTGCCCTCGGTCCGGACCGGGTCGATTGTACGCGATCCTTCGACGTTTCCCCTGCATCACCAGCCGTCGCATCCGGCGGCAGACGCGCGCGGCTACGTCAAGATGCCCAATGTCAATCCACTGGTCGAGCTGACCGATATGCGCCAGGCCAACCGGGCCTATGAAGCCAACTTGCAGGTGATCACGATGAGCAAGCGGATGCTGTCGATGACCATCGACCTGTTGCGGAGCGGACGATGAAAGTGGCGATGATCAGCAGCGTCGCGGCACCGGCGACCTCGGCAGTTGAGCGCCGTGCGGCGGCCGGTGCGACCGGTGCGGCCGGTGCGACCGGTGCGGCCGGCACAGTCGGCCCGCAAGGTGACTTCAAGGCGATGCTGCAAAGTCTGGCCACCCAGACGGTCAATGACATCAAATCGGCCGATGCAGCGGCGATGGCCGGCATCGAAGGCCGGATGGATACCCGCAAGGTCGTCGATACGGTGATGGCGGCGGAACATTCGCTGCAAACGGCAATCGCGGTGCGCGACAAGATCGTCTCCGCCTATCTCGATCTTTCACGAATGCAAATCTGAGCGAGGGAACATGCGGGCACTGGCAATAGCGGCAACGGGCATGAATGCCCAGCAACTGAACGTTGAGGTGACGGCGAACAACATCGCCAACATCAACACCACCGGCTTCAAGCGCGGCCGGGCGGAGTTCACCGATCTGTTGTATCAGACCGAACGGCTTGCCGGAGCTCCGGAGCGGGGCGGCGAAAGCGCGGTGCCGGAAGGCGCCCAGCTCGGCCTGGGTGTGCGGGCCACGGCGATCCGCAACCTGCATCAGCAGGGCAGCCTGTCGAGCACCGCAAACAAGCTCGATCTGGCATTGAACGGCCCGGGATGGTTCCAGATCTCGGGGGCTGACGGGGAAACGCTCTACACCCGGGCCGGCGCCTTCAACAAGAACGCCGACGGGCAGCTGGTCACCGCCGATGGCTATGCCGTCGAGCCGTCGATCACCATTCCGTCCAACACCGTGGAAGTGCTGATCAACCAGACCGGGCAGGTGTTCGCCCGTATCGACGGACAGAGTGCGCTGCAGGACCTCGGACAGCTGACGCTGGCCAGTTTCGCCAACCCGGCCGGGCTCGATCCGCTGGGTGGCAATCTCTACCGCCAGACAGAGGCTTCGGGCAGCGCGACCACCGGGGTGCCGGGCGATGCCGGGTTCGGATCGGTGCATCAGGGCTATCTCGAGAACTCCAATGTCGATTCAGTGCGCGAGATCACCCATCTGATTGCGGCGCAACGCGCCTATGAGCTGAACTCCAAGATTATCGAGGCGGCCGACCAGATGCTGGCCACGGTTTCGCAGGGCATTCGTTAGGATCACAAGAACATGCCGAGAAGGCTGAAACAGCGTTTCGCTATCGCCGTTTGGGTGTTGCTGCTTGCCGCCTTGCCGGCCGCGGCGGCCTCGGGCGTGCGGGTTCCGGTGCCCAGACAGGTGATCTACCCGGGCGAACCGATCACGGTTGAGCAATTGGACACCAAAGCATTCCGCAAATCCTACATCCACCGTATCGGGGCGGCGGTTTCAGCGCGCCAGCTGGCAGGCATGGTGGCCAAGCGCACCCTGCTGCCGGGCAAGCCGGTGCCGAGGCGATCGGTTCGCCGCGCCTATCAGGTCGAGCGCGGCAGGCCGGTCAAGCTGGTGTTCCGGTCCGGCACGCTGACCATCACGGCCCTGGCGACGGCACTGCAATCCGGGGTCAGCGGCGATCTGATCCAGGTGCGAAATCTCGACAGCGGGCTGCAGGTCGCGGGCCAGATCCAGGCCGATGGCTCGGTGGTGGTCGCGGAACAATGAAACGGGTTCTGGTTGCGATATGGCTGACGATGGCGTGGGCGACGGGCGCCCAGGCCGACGGCATGCGGATCAAGGACATCACCGACCTGGGCGGGGCGCGCGACAACCAGCTGATCGGCTACGGTCTGGTGATCGGTCTGCAGGGTACTGGCGACAGCCTGCGCAATGCACCGTTCACCGAACTGTCGATGCGCTCGATGCTTGAACGGCTGGGTGTCAATCTCGAAGCCGCATCGGCACGCACGCGCAATGTCGCGGCGGTCATCGTCACTGCCCACCTGCCGGCGTTCATCAGTCCCGGATCGCGGATCGACATCACCGTGTCGTCGCTCGGCGATGCCAGTTCGCTGGCCGGCGGAACGCTGATCCTGACACCGCTCTATGGTGGCGACAATCAGGTCTACGCGGTGGCGCAGGGGCCGCTGGCGGTGTCGGGTTTTGCCAAGGCCGGACAGGCCGAGAGCGTATCACAGGGGGTGCCGACGGGGGGACGGATACCCAACGGGGCAATCGTCGAGCGGGCGGTGCCGGGCGGTTTTGCCACGGCCCGACATATCGTTCTGGCCCTGCGCAACCCGGACTTCAACACGGCCACGGCGATTGCCGATGCGATCAACCGGTATACGAAAAAGCGCTACGGCAAGTCCCTGGCCCGGGAGCGCAACTCGCGCGAGGTGGCGGTGGTGCGGCCGGCAAAAATCACTGCGGCCAGGTTCGTGGCCGCCATCGGCACGCTGGCGGTCAAGCCGGATACGCCGGCACGTATCGTGCTCGATGAACGCAGCGGTACGATCGTGATCGGCCGCGATGTTCGGATTTCCACCGTTGCCGTCACGCACGGCAACCTGACGGTGCGGATCACCGAGCAGCCGACGGTGTCGCAACCCGAGCCGTTCTCCGACGGCGAGACGGTGGTGGTGCCGTCGACGCTGGTCGACACCTACGAGGGCGACGGGCAGATGGCGATCCTGTCCGGGTCGAGCCTCAACACCCTGATCGGTGGACTCAACAGGATCGGGCTGAAGCCTTCGGGCATCATCGCCATCCTGCAGGCGATCAAGTCGGCCGGGGCCCTGCAGGCGGAGCTGATCGTTCAATGAAGCTGTCGGTGGGCGCAATACTGATGGGGATCGCGATTTGCCTTTGGCTGCCGGGCGGTGCGGCCTTGCATGCCGCCGCCAAACAAAACTTCGGCCTGATCACCGGTTCGACGACGCCGGCCAAGCCGATGCGCGACGAACAGCTTTATTGCGAGAACTTTGCCGATGCGGCCCGCGAGGCGCAATTCGCCTGGCGGCTGGCCAAGATCAAGGAGCTGGAACAGGGGCTGGCCAAGCGGATGGACGAACTGGAGAAGAACAAGGCGGCGCTGGCGGCCTGGATGTCGCGGCGGCAGGCGTTTCTGGACCGGGCGCGCGGCAACCTGGTTGAGATCTACACCCGGATGCGGCCGGATGCCGCCGCCCAGCAGATTGCCGCTCTCGACGATCTGACCGCGGCGGCCATCCTGGTCAAGCTTGATGCGCGGGCGGCCAGCCTGATCATGGCCGAGATCGCTGCTGAACGTGCCGCGCAACTGACCAGGGTGATCGTCGGTGCGGTGCGCACCGGCGGCAAGGGCGGGGGGACATGATGAAAGCCGTGGTGTCGATGATATTGGCTTTGACCACCTGCGGGTGCATGGCCGAAATTGCCGAGATCGGCGTGCCGCCGACGATGTCGCCGGTCGGCAGCGGCATGAGGAGCGATGGCATCATGATGGCGTCGGCGCGCCCGCCGCAGGCCGCGGTGTCCGATCACGGGTACTCGTTGTGGCGCGATGGCAGCGGCAATCTGTTCAAGGACCGCCGGGCGATGCGGCCGGGCGACGTGCTGACGGTGCGAATCCAGATCAACGACCGGGCGTCGCTGGACAATTCGACCAACCGGTCGCGCGATGCCCGGTCAAAGTATGGTCTTGGCCTGACCTATGATTTCGAAAGCTCGGTCAGCCCGGAGCCGTTCAGCCTCGGGCTGTCGGGTGACGGTAATGTCAACTCGGCCACGTCGACGAACGGTCAGGGTTCGATCGACCGGTCCGAGGATATTCGGCTGTCGATCGCCGCTGTGGTGCTCGACGTTATGCCGAACGGCAACCTGGTCATCCGTGGGTCGCAGGAGGTGCGGGTCAACCACGAGCTGCGGGTGCTCAATATTGCAGGCATCGTCAGGCCGCAGGATGTCTCGGGCGACAACGTCATCGGCTACGACAAGATTGCCGAGGCGCGCATTTCCTACGGCGGGCGCGGCCGGGTGAGCGATGTGCAGCGTCCCGGCTGGGGCCAGCAGCTGCTCGATACCGTTGCTCCGTTCTGACCGGGGCGAGAGATGGCGGATGAAGGCGACAAAGACGCAGGCAAAGCCAAGAGCGGGCCATCGGTGCTGGTTTGGCTGAGCGCGCTGGTGGTGCTCGGGCTCGTTGCCGCCGGGGCCGGCGGCGGCATGGGGATCGCGATCTACGGGATGGCAAAGAAGAGCGCCATGGCTCAGGCCGAGAGCGCACCGGCACCGGAAAAGGTGGAGAAATACGCTGCCGGCGAGCGGATGTTCACCCTGCCTTCGGTGGTCACCAACCTGAAGACCCCCAGCGATATCTGGGTGCGGCTTGAAGGCTCCGTGATCTTCACCGGAACCGGCGAGGGATCGCGCGAGGAACTGGTGCAGAAGATCGGCGGCGATATCATGGCCCACCTGCGAACGCTCAAACTGTCACAGCTGGACGGCGGCCCCGGGCTGTTGCACCTTCGCGAGGACCTCAACGAGCGGGTGCGGCTGCGCACCGGCGGGCAGGCGCGCGAGATCGTCATTCATTCGCTGGTGATCGAATGACGGCGGTGCGCCGGGCGCTGCGGCTGGCGGCAGTGGTCGCGGTCGCGATGGCCAGCATCACCCGGTTGGCCGCGGCGCAGGAGATCGACGTTTCCCCGCAAGCCCTGTTGCAAGGCGGCGAAGTCTCCGGCCGGATCATTCAACTGGTTGTGGTTCTGACCGTCTTGTCGGTGGCCCCGGCGCTGCTGATCATGGTGACCAGCTTTACCCGTTTCGTCGTCGCACTGTCGTTTCTGCGCACCGGGCTCGGGCTGCAGAGCACACCTGCCAACCTGGTGCTGATTTCGCTTTCGCTGTTCATGACGTTCTTCGTCATGGAGCCGGTGTTCGACAAGTCCTGGCGCGAGGGGGTGCAGCCGTTCATCGACAAGAAGATCGATGAAACGGAGGCCTTCGAACGGATTTCAGCACCGTTCGAGACGTTCATGCTGGCGCATGTGCGTGAAAAGGATCTCAAGATCTTCGATGAGCTGGCACGGCGGCAGGAAACACCGCAGGCCGAGGAGCTGCGGGCCGAAGAGGCGGACAACCAGGACATCGGCCTCAGGGTCCTGGTGCCGGCGTTCATGATTTCGGAGTTGCGGCGCGGCTTCGAAATCGGTTTTCTGATCGTGCTGCCGTTTCTGGTCATCGATCTCATCGTCGCCACGCTGACCATGTCGATGGGCATGATGATGCTGCCGCCAACAGTGATATCGCTGCCATTCAAGGTCCTGTTCTTCGTGCTGATCGACGGCTGGAACCTGCTCGTCGGCGGATTGGTCAGATCGTTCTTCTGACGGGCAAACGACCGGTTTGCACGTTAGGGTTTTATCAATACATCTACGCTACCTATGGGGGCACAGAGGTTGATCCACTCGCCTTGAGTGGGTCAAAGGCATGATGCCGATCCGCTGTACCGCCGCAACCGGCATGTCCCAATAATCCCAATTCCAACATCTAACAGGGGACATTACCCATGAGCAGTATCAACACCAACATTGCCGCGATGTCGGCTCTGCAAAGCCTTACCAAGACCAACAACGAACTGACGATGACCCAGGGCCGGATTTCGACCGGTTTGCGGGTTGCGACAGCGACCGACAACGCCGCCTATTGGGCGATCGCGACAACCATGCGTTCGGACAACAAGGCAATGTCGACGGTTCAGGATGCACTGGGCCTCGGCGCGGCGACCATCGACGTCGCCTACACCGCACTTGAATCAAGCCTCGACGTGGTCGATGAGATCAAGAGCAAACTGGTTGCAGCCCGTGAGCCCGGCATTGATCGCGTCAAGATCCAGTCGGAAATCACCGAATTGCAGAACCAGCTGCAGAGCATTGCGACAAGCGCGACGTTCAACGGCGAGAACTTCCTGGAAGTGGATTCGACCGCCGGTATTACGTCGAAGGAAGTCGTGGCCTCGTTCACCCGTACCGGTGGTGCGGTTTCGGTCGGCACGATCAGTATCAGCCTGACGACAACCACCCTGATCGACTCCGGTGCCGACACAGGTATTCTTGACACCGTCGGCGGCAGTGGTTCGTCCGTTCTGACCCTGGATATCTCGGCCCTGACGGATGCACCCGCCGACCTGACGACGCTCGATACGCTGATCTCCGAAGTCGATGCGGCACATCAGTCGATGACAACGGCAGCAGCCGACCTTGGTGCGGCAAGCAAGCGCATCGATCTGCAGCAGGACTTCGTGGGCAATCTGATGGATGCCATCGATCGCGGCATCGGCCAGCTTGTCGATGCGGACATGAACGAGGAATCGACCAAATTGCAGGCCCTGCAGGTGCAGCAGCAGCTTGGCATTCAGGCCCTCAGTATCGCGAACTCGACCAGCCAGAACATTCTGTCACTGTTCAGGTAGACCCCAAACGTCGGGCATCGCGGGCCACGCCATCGCAATTGATGGCGTGGCCGTTTCTTTTTCGAGCTTGCGGTAAAGCCGGGTCCATGTCCGGACAAGCTTAGGCAGTCAGATTGCCGGCTATGGAACGACTTGAAAAACTCTACGCCGGTTTGTCGGCTCTGGGCGCGCGCCGGCTGGCCGCAGCCGGGCTTATCACGCTGACCGTATTCCTGACCGTCATGCTCAGCGGGTACTACCTCAACCGGCCGACGCTGGAGACGCTGTACGGCAACCTGGAGCAGCGCGATGTTGCGCGCATCGGCGCTGCGCTCAGCGAGGCGGACATCGATTTCGAAGTTACATCGGGCGGCAAGACGGTGATGGTCGAAATCGGCCGCAAACGCCAGGCGCGCATGCTGCTGGCCGAAAAGGGTCTGCCGAGCGGTTCCGGCTCGGGCTATGAACTGTTCGACGACATGGGCTCGCTCGGCCTGACCTCGTTCATGCAGGAGATCACCCGGGTCCGGGCCCTTGAAGGCGAAATCGCCCGGACCATCCAGCTGATGGACAGCGTCAAGGCGGCCCGAGTGCATATCGTGATGCCGGACAAGGCCTCGTTTCGTTCAGAGCGCCAACCGCCGTCGGCGTCGGTGGTGATCCGCACCAGCGAAGCGGGAAACTTCGCCTCGGCACCGGCCATCCGCCACATGGTGGCGGCGGCCATTCCCGGCCTCAGCGTCGAGCGCGTGACGGTGCTCGACACCCAGGGCACGGTTCTGGCCTCGGGCGAAGATGCCGCCGCCTCGGTGCCGCGCAAGATGCTCGATCTGGAACGCATGCTGGCACATGAGATCCGCCGCAAGATCGATCGCACCCTGACGCCGTTTCTCGGGCTCAACAGTTTTCAGACCAGCGTAACGGCGCGGCTCAACACCGACCGCAAGAACATCCAGGAGACCGTGTACGATCCCGACTCGCGGGTCGAGCGGTCGGTGCGGGTGGTCAAGGAGGCCGGCACCACCAAGAACAAGAGCACGCAGGCGAGTGTCAGCGTCGAGCAGGAAATACCGGACGGTGAGGCCGAAAACCAGCCCGGCGAGCAGTCGTCGCAGAACCGCGAGCGGCGCGAGGAACTGACCAACTACGAAATGAACTCGAAGACCGTTTCGACGGTCACCAGCGGTTACATCATCGAGCGGCTGGCGGTGGCGGTGGTGGTCGATCAAAAGCGCATCGCCGAAGCCCTCGGCGAGGGTGCCACGGCCGAACAGATCGGCCAGCAGC
>JAHEJE010000306.1 GCA_024639035.1 Alphaproteobacteria bacterium | reverse complement strand
TACAAGGACAAGCGCCTGGTCAACTGGGATCCGAAACTGCACACCGCGATCTCCGATCTGGAAGTCGTGCAGGTCGAGACCAAGGGTCACCTGTGGCATTTCAAGTACCCGATCGAGGGCGAGGAAGGGCGTTTCATCACCGTGGCGACGACGCGGCCGGAAACCATGCTCGGCGACACCGGCGTGGCCGTGCATCCCGACGATGAGCGCTACACCGACGTCGTCGGCAAGAACGTCATTCTGCCGCTCGTTGGCCGCCGCATTCCCATCGTCACCGACGAACACGCCGACCCGGAGCAGGGCTCCGGCGCGGTCAAGATCACACCCGCACACGATTTCAACGACTTCGAAGTCGGCAAGCGCGCCGGTCTGCGCCAGGTCAATATCTTCGACACCCAAGCCCAGCTGATGCTGCAGGACAATGAGGATTTCCTCGACGGTCTTGAGGGCAGCGATGACCTGACCGCGACGCTTGCAATGCATGGCACGGACCGTTTCGAAGCGCGCAAGGCCATCGTTGAACGCATGGAGGCCGCCGGCCTGGTCGACAAGATCGAGGACCACGTCCACCCGGTACCGCATGGCGACCGTGGCAACGTTCCGATCGAGCCCTATCTGACAGCCCAGTGGTATGTCGATGCGGCAACTCTGGCCAAGCCGGCGATTGCAGCGGTAGAGCAGGGCGACACCGTGTTCGTGCCCAAGAACTGGGAAAAAACCTATTTCGAGTGGATGAACAACATCCAGCCCTGGTGCATCTCCCGGCAACTGTGGTGGGGCCATCAGATCCCCGCCTGGTATGGCCCTGACGGCGAGGTGTTTGTCGCCGAAACCGAAAACCTGGCGCTCGATCAGGCGGAAAATCATTACGGTTCGCGTGTGGCACTTACTCGCGATGAAGACGTGCTCGACACCTGGTTCTCATCCGCCCTGTGGCCGTTCTCCACCCTCGGCTGGCCCGAGGAGACCCCGGAACTCAAGCGCTACTACAAGACCGACGTTCTGGTCACCGGCTTCGACATCATCTTCTTCTGGGTCGCCCGCATGATGATGATGGGCCTGCACCTGATGAAAGACGAAAGCGGCAAGCCCGAAGTGCCGTTCCATACCGTCTACATCCATGCCCTGGTTCGCGATGAGAACGGCCAGAAGATGTCCAAGTCCAAGGGCAACGTCATGGACCCCCTGGAGCTGATCGACGAGTACGGCGCCGATGCCCTGCGCTTCACCCTTGCCGCCATGGCCGCGCAAGGCCGCGACATCAAGATGTCGACATCGCGCGTCGAGGGTTACCGCAATTTCGGCACCAAGCTGTGGAACGCCGCCCGGTTCTGCGAAATGAACGAGGCGCGCAGAGATCCCGACTTCGATCCCGCCGCCACCCGCCTCACCGTCAACCGTTGGATCGTTGCCGAAGCCGCCAAGACCCGCGACGCCATTGCCGAAGGCATTGTCGAGCACCGCTACAACGAGGCCGCCGCCGCCATCTATACCTTCGTCTGGCGGGTGTTCTGCGACTGGTATCTCGAACTGATCAAGCCGGTGCTGAACGGCGATGACGAGGCCGCCATTGCCGAGACCCGCGCCACCGCCGCCTGGGCGCTCGACCAGATCCTGATCATGCTGCACCCGTTCATGCCGTTCATGACCGAGGAACTATGGACGAAGACCGGCGGCGAGGGCCTGCTGATGCAGGCGTCCTGGCCCGACTTCCACCATTGCAGCCGGGGCAAGGCGGCCCGCGAGGTCGAATGGCTGATCGACTTCATCACCAAGGTGCGCTCGGTGCGCGCCGAGATGAACGTGCCGGCCGGTGCCAAGATCCCTTGCGTCATCACCGGCGCCAGCACCGCGACCCGCGGCGAGATCGCCCAGTGGGAAACCGAAATGGAGCGCCTGGCGCGTCTGGAGAGCATCGAGTTTGCCGACCAGGTGCCCGGTGGCGCCGCCCAGATCGTCCTCGGCGAGGCAACGATTGCCCTGCCGCTCGCCGGTGTCATCGACTTCGCGGCAGAGAACGCGCGTCTGGCCAAGGAACTGGAAAAGATCGCCAAGGACATCGCCCAGATCGACGGCCGCCTCGCCAACAAGCAATTCGTCGCCAAGGCCCCGGCCCATGTGATCGAAGAGGCCCGCGAGCGCCGGCATGAGCTTGGTGAACGCAAGAACAAGGTCGATGAAGCTGTCGAGCGTCTCAAGGCGTTTGGGTGAGGTGTCGAGTACTGCCCGTATTGCCCGTCAAACCCTCCCCCTTGCGGGGAGGGTGGGCATCGCGCCAGCGATGACCGGGTGGGGTTTGGGCCGAAAGGCTGGTTCTTGCGGCAGCCGCTTTTCCCCACCCCTAACCCCTCCCCGCAAGGGGGAGGGGAACAATGCCCTGCATGGGTGCGCCTCATGAAAATCCTCGCCTACAAACCCGGCCACGACGGCCATATCGCCTGGCTGCACGATGGCGAGCTGAAGTTCTCCATTGAGCGCGAAAAGGATTCCGGGCCGCGCTATGGGGCGGTGAACACGGAGCTTTGGCTGAAAGCGTTGGAACTGGCCGGCGATGTGCCGGATGTACTGGCCGTGTCCGGCTGGGCCCGGCAGTGGCGGCCGATGGGTGAATTTATCGAATCCGGCTATTTCGGCGAGACGGCGGCCAACATTATCGACCGGCCGCAGCGCTTCCTGGGGCGCGACATCAAGCTGTTTTCCTCATCCCACGAACGCTCGCACCTGCTCGGCAGCTACGCCATGTCACCGTTCGCCCAGGGCCAGCCGGTCTACGCGCTGGTCTGGGAAGGCATGATTGGCTCGTTCTACCGCATCGGCGCGGATCTTGAGATCACCAGGCTCGGCACGCCGATGGACGGCCCGGGGCACAAGTACTCCGCCATCTACGGCATCGCCGACCCGGGCTTTCCCATCGATTCCCCGCGCCCGCGCCACGAGGACGCCGGCAAGCTGATGGCGCTGGCCAGCTATGGCGAGCGGCGGGCTGCAAATCTCGCCGAACGTCAGATCATCGAGCGCATTCTCGACTGGCCGTCGAACGAGCGCGCCGTTCGCAAGGACGCCTTTGTCGACAGCCTCTATCTCAACATCGGCCTTAACCACGACACGTTCCGCGACCTTGCCTGGCAGATGCAGCAGGCCGTGTTCCGGCGCTTCTACGATTTCGCCGAACAGCACATGGGCGAGCGCCTGCCGCTGCTGATCTCCGGCGGCTGCGGCCTCAATTGCGACTGGAACAGCGCCTGGAAGACCTGCGGCCTGTTTTCCGACGTGTTCGTGCCGCCGTGCGCCAACGACTCAGGCTCGGCTATCGGCACCGCGGCGGATGCCCTGTGGCACTTGACCGGCAAGGCCAAGATCGACTGGACCGTCTATGCCGGTGAAGAGTTCGTCATCGACGAGGCC
>JAHEJE010000305.1 GCA_024639035.1 Alphaproteobacteria bacterium | reverse complement strand
CGGTCGAATGGTGGAGCACCCTGCACCAGCCGGCCAGCGTTTTCCGTGCCGACGGCCCGGCCATCCATACCTCGATCCTGATGCCCTTGCTGGTCATGGCCGTGGCCTACACTCTGATGTTCTTCGCCCTCCATCTCAGCGCCATCCGCAGCGAAATCCTCGCCCGCCGGGTACGCCAGATGGAACTGGCACAGGTCTCCGCAGGATAAAGAGCCGCCCCTTGTCCCTCGATGCCCCACATATCGGCTACGTGCTCGTCTCCTACGCCCTCTCGGCCACCGTCGTCGTCGGTCTGGCGGTGATGTATGTGATCCGCAGCAGACGGGTCGAAAAGCGCCTGAAACAACTGCAGTCGTCGGGCGCTCCGCGCCGCAAACCGGCGAAGGGATTGGCCAAATGAGTGCAGGCACCGGGCAACCCGGCGAGCCACCCGCAACCCGCCGCCGCCATTGGTTCGCCTATGTCCCGGTGATCATTTTTCTCGGTCTCGCCGGCCTCTTCGCCAAGGGGCTGGTGACCAGCGACCCATCAAAGATTCCAACCGCGCTGAAAAACCGACCGGCACCGGAATTCATCCTGCCGGAATTGATCGGGCTGCAGAAGAACGGCGCACCGATGCCCGGCCTGTCCAGCGCCGACCTGAAGACCGGCACCGTGACCCTGGTCAACGTCTGGGCATCATGGTGCGGCCCATGCCGCCAGGAGCACCCGATTCTGATGCAGCTCGCCGAGGATCCGACGATCAAGGTCGTCGGCATCAACTACAAGGACAAGCCGGAGAACGCCCGGCGCTTTCTCGCTTCCCTCGGCAACCCCTATTCCAGGGTCGGCGCTGACCGGAAAGGAACCTCGGCGATCGACTGGGGCGTTTATGGCGTGCCCGAGACTTTTGTCGTCGACGGCAAGGGCATCATCCGCCACAAGCTGATCGGCCCGATCACCCCGTCTGGTCTGCAGAAAGAACTGCTCCCGGCGATTGCAGCGGCGAAGAAGAACTAAATTCCGTTGCCGAAACGGCCCGGCGCCGGCGCGATCACCCGATTTCCGCCCGGGGCAACCTGGACAATCGACAATCCGCGCTGAATGCGGCCGTTCTGGCGGAAGCGGAACAGGCCGTTGACCCCCTGAAACCCTTCCGGATTGGTGATCTGCTGGCTGGTGAACCGCTGCCCCTCCGCACCGCGTGCCAGGATGATCGCCAGGCTGGTCGCGTCATAGGCTAGGCTGGCCAGCCGGTGCGGCTTGGCGCCATAGGTCTGCTGGAAGCGCTGTTCGAAATCCTTCAGCGACCGCGAGGCTACCCCGGCATACCAGCCGCCGTTGGCCACCGGCACCTGCGCCGTCGCCGGATCGTCCCACAGTCCGGTGCCGAGCACCCGCACGCTCGCCGGCGAGAAGCCATACTGCACCAGTTGCCCGCTGATCGCCCCGAGCAGCTGGCCGCCCTCACCGATCATCAGCGCCTGGATCGCACCGGACCCGGCGGCCTGGGCGATCCGCTGCGCCGGCGCGGCAACACCGTTTGGCGACCGGTCGTAGCGCTCTATTGCCTTGACGGTGATATTGTAATTGCGCGCCGATCCGCGCAGGGCGCTCTCGACGACGTTGCCGTACTGTGAATTCGGCAACAGCGCCGACATCGTCTTGACCCCGCTTGCCGAGGCATGGCGCACCACATTGGCAACCTCTTCTTCGGGCAGAAAGCTCATCAGATAGGTGCCCGAACCGGCAACCGAACTGACCGAAGAAAACGCCACCACCGGCACCTTGCGGCCTCTTGCAACCGGATTGACCGCGGACACATTGCTGCCGAGCAGCGGGCCGAGAATGATCTGGGCGCCCTCGGCCAGCACCGCCTGTGCTGCCGCCTGGGCGCCGGCCGACGTGCCGCCGGTATCCTTGGTGATCAGGGTGATACCGGCATTGCCGGCATCGAACAGGGCCATTTCCGCCGCCTGCTTCATCGCCTGGCCTATCCGCCCCGGTTCCCCGGCCGCGCCGACCGGCACCAGAAGCCCGACCTTGGCAGGGGCCGCCCCCGGTTGCGGTGCCTGCATCTGGTCCTGTGGCGCATTGCCCTGCCCGGTATCGGAAAACAGCCCCCCGACATCGACCCCGCCGCCGCATCCAGCCAGGGCAAGGGCAAACAGGCACACCGCCATCAATCGCGCCAGCCGCGCCCGGCCACCGGCGCACACGTCATACGTCCTGTTCAGCAGTTCAACCGTCAAATCAAGCCCCATTTCATTACCGCCGCAAGCGCCGATGCGCGTCTGGCTTTCAGCCGCGCGCTTCAAATGATTCCCAAACCCCAACCGCATCGCTAAACTATACGAAACTTCGCTCAGCCGAAAGCGCCTATCCCCAAAATAGCAAGATTGCAACATGCCGGCAGACCCTTCTTTTACGCGCACTTACACCATTGAAGGCCACCGCTTCACCGCGGCCCGGCTGACTGGTGGCCTCTATATTGTCGCCACGCCGATCGGCAACCTCGGTGACATCACCTTGCGGGCTCTGCAAACCCTGAGTGCGGCCGACGTCATCTATTGTGAGGACACCCGCATATCGTCCCGTCTCCTGGCGAGGTATGAAATCAGTACAACACTGAAGCCTTATCACGACCACAATGCGGCAAAACAGCGACCGCACATTCTCTCCGCACTGCGCGACGGGGCCGCCATTGCACTGATCAGCGATGCCGGCACGCCCCTGGTCAGCGACCCGGGCTACAAGCTCGTCAGCGCCTGCAACGCCGAGGGCATTCGCGTCGATGCGATGCCCGGACCGAGCGCTGCCCTCACCGCGCTGGCCCTGGCCGGACTGCCCAGCGATCAGTTCCGGTTCTGCGGATTTCCTCCCTCTCGCACCGGTCAGCGCCAGTCGTTCCTGCGCAGTCTTGCCGCCGCACCGATCACCGCAATCCTCTATGAAAGCCCCCGCCGCGTCATCGACCTGCTTCACGACATCGCACAGACCATGCCGGCAAGCCGCATCGCGATCTGCCGCGAACTGACCAAGCTGCATCAGGAGATCCTACAGGGTACGGCGGAACAATTGGTCGAGCAACTTGAACTGCGCCCGCCCCTGAAAGGCGAGGTGACGCTGATCGTGTCACCTGCTGTTAGCGATGCACCGGGCATCGACAGTCCGCTTGTCCAATCGGAACTCCTGGAAGCCTTGTCCGCCATGCCGCCATCTAAGGCTGCCGGCCAGGTCGCGCGCCAATTCGGTCTGAGAAAAGCCGACGTCTATGCCCTTGCCATGGCTTTGAAGCGGACCGCGGGCACCGATGACTAGCCGCCTCCCGTCCAATGATCGCCGCCAGGCCGAGCGGCGCGGCCGCACCGCTGAGACGGTCGCAGCGTTGCTGCTGCGCGCCAAGCTGTTCCATATTCTGGAGCGCCGCGCCAAGACCCCGCGCGGTGAGAT
>JAHEJE010000304.1 GCA_024639035.1 Alphaproteobacteria bacterium | reverse complement strand
CCACCCGCGTGACAGCGTTGCTGCCGGCGCTTGGCAACCTGCATTCGCACAGCTTCCAGCGCGCCATGGCCGGCATGACCGAACACCGTTCGCACGGCCAGGACAGCTTCTGGACCTGGCGCGAGCTGATGTACCGGTTCCTCGACCGCCTCACTCCGGAACAAATCGAAGCCATTGCCGCCCAGGCCTTCATGGAGATGCTGGAATCCGGTTATTCGGCGGTCGGCGAATTTCATTATGTTCATCACCAGCCGGGCGGACAGGCCTATGACGACCTCGCCGAACTCTCCGGCCGGATCATTGCCGCCGCGGCGCAATCGGGTATCGGACTGACCCATCTGCCGGTACTCTACAGCTATGGCGGCGCCGGCAAGACACCGCTCACCGGCGGGCAGCTGCGCTTCGGCAACGATCTGGAGCGCTTTGCCAAGCTGGTCGAAAGCGCCCGCCGGACAATCGGCGCCCAACTGGATGGCGATGCCCGCATCGGCGTCGCGCCCCATTCCCTGCGGGCGACAGCGCCGGAGCAACTGGCCCGCGCGGCCGAGACGTTCAGCGCAGTGCCGTTCCACGTCCACATCGCCGAACAGACCCGCGAAGTCGAGGAGATCGAAGCCTGGCTCGGTGCCACACCGGTGGCCTGGCTGCTCGCCAACTTACCGGTCGGCGAGCGCTGGTGCCTGATCCATGCCACCCACCTGACCGACGAGGAAACCGCTGCCCTTGCCCGCTGCGGTGCGGTTGCCGGCCTGTGCCCGATCACCGAGGCCAATCTCGGCGACGGCATTTTCAACGGCCTGGACCACCTCAAGGGTGGCGGGCGGTTTGGCATCGGCACCGATTCCAACGTCCACATCACCCTGTCCGGCGAATTGCGCCAGCTCGAATACAGCCAGCGCCTGCGCCACCGGGCCCGCAATGTGCTGCTCGCCGGTCCCGGATCGCTCGGCCAGTCGCTTTATCTGCAGGCAGCAGCCGGCGGCGCCCAGGCCCTCGGCCGCGACGCCGGACGGATCGCCACCGGCGCCCTGGCCGATCTGGTGGCAATCGACCGCAACGACGACCGCATATGCGCGCTGTCGCCGGCGCAGATCGTCGATGGCTGGGTCTTCGCCGCCGATGACCGGCTGGTCAGCCATGTGTGGTCCGCCGGCCGCCATTGCGTCAAGGACGGCCGCCACGTGGCCCGCGATGCGATCGCTGCCCGCTACCGCAAGGCCGTCGCAGACCTGGTCGCTTCCCTATGACCGCGGCCACGGCAACCGGATTTCGCCAGGTGCGCAATGAAATCCTGTCGCGCATTCGCGACCGGACCTGGCCGCTAGGCGCGCTGCTGCCGTCCGAGAGCGCCCTGGCTGAGGAGTTCGATTGCGCCCGGGCGACGGTCAACCGGGCCATGCGCGAACTGGCCGATGCCGGCATCGTCGAGCGCCGGCGCCGGGCCGGCACAAGGGTCGTCAAGGACCCGGTGCGCCATGCCCAGTTCAAGATCCCCATCGTCCGCCAAGAGATCGAAAGGACCGGCGCCACCTACCGCTATGCCCTGCTCAGCCGTGAGGCATTGACCGCCCCGGACTGGCTGCGCTCGCGGTTCGGCTGGTCGCGCTCGTCAAAGGTCCTGCACGTCACCTGCCTGCACCTGGCCGGCACGCGGCCTTATCAGTTCGAGGACCGGTGGATCAGCATCGCCATGGTGCCGAAGGCCGCCGGCGAGAGCTTTGAACATATCAGCCCCAACGAGTGGCTGGTGCGCGAGGTTCCTTACAGTGACGGCGAAATCAGCTTTCTTGCCGAACAGGCCACTGGGGATATGGCCGAGCTGCTGCAGGTCGCGCCGGGAGATGCGATCTTCGTTGCCGAGCGCATGACCTGGCTCGGCGACGACCCGGTCACCTATGCCCGCATGAGCCATCCCGGCCACTACCGGGTGACGACGCGGTTTTAGGGTGCCTTTCAATCGGCACCGGCCCGCTCCCCCGCCCAACCACCCGATGCGAGGGTACCCTAACGGGTGGTTGGGTGGGGGAGCGGGCCGGTGCCGGATCACGCGAAAAAGCCTCTAAAAGCCCAGCATCTCCCGGATAATCGTGAAGGTCTCGCGATGGTCGCCGCAGACCACCTCGGCGCCATTGTCGGCAAGCCGCTGGCGACGGTCCCGGTCCACATGAAAGCCGATGAAATGCACCTCGTTGTGCAGCCCGGCATCGAGGTCGTTGAGGTTGTCGCCGAGAAACACCACCCGGTCGCCGGGCAGGCCCAGACCGGCAATCACCCGCGCCAGCACGTCGCGCTTCGCCCCGCCTTCGTCCGCGGCACCGGGGTGCGCTTTCACCATCTCCCACATGCCGGCCTGCTGCAATCTGATCCGGGCCGCATGGCGGATATTTGCCGTTGCCGTGCCAAGCGCGATGCCGGCAATCGTCGCCAATTGTTCGAGCAGCGCCCGTGCCCCTGGTATCGGGCTGACGGCCAGCCGGCCGGAAGCGAACCCCTCATCCAGATGCTGACGATAGGTGTCGATCACCGCCTGGTACTCATCGCTCTCGGCATCGCGTCCCAGATGACGCTCGAGGATTTCCAGAATGATCTCCCGGTCGTTGCGGATCCGGTAGCTATCCCAGTCCGCCGACAGCCCGTCGAGATCGTGCAGCGCCTTGAACGGATGGAAGAATGCCGCCTCCTCGGCCGGCGTCAGATGCAGCAGCGGCCCGTCGACATCGAAGATCACCGCGGCGTGCGGGGCGCTCATCGCTTCAGCCCCTGACCATGTCGGGTGTCATCTCGATGAGCGTCGGGCGGTCGGCGACCAGGGCATCGGCGATGGCGCCGGATAGTTCGCCAAGCGATTCCGGCCGCACGCCATGGCACCGGTAAGCCTTGGCCAGCGCGACAAAATCCGGGTTCACCTGGGTCACCGCATTGGGCTGAATGCCCTTGGACACCATGTCGGCGTGAATGGCGCCGAGCAGATTGTTGTTCCAGACGAAGATCGGCAACGGCTGGCCCAGCTCCGCCGCGGTCGCCAGTTCGTTGATGGTGTATTGAAAGCCATAGTCCCCGGCAATCGCCGCCACCACCCGGTCGCCGACCCCGACCTTGGCGCCGATGGCGGCCGGCAGGGCATAGCCCAGGGTGCCGAAGCCGACTGGATGCAGCCAGCAGCCGGGCTGTTCGACCGGGAACATCTCGTTTCCGGCATAGGCGATCAGCGTCATGTCCGAAGCGACCACCGCGTCGTCGGGCAGGCCGGCACGGATGGTGTCCAGCACCCGGCGCAGCAAGGCGGTCTCACGGCTGTCCTTTTCCCGCACGGTAGCTTTCAGGTCGCTGACCGCGGCCCTGGCCCGCGCCGTATCGCCGTTCACATCGCCAAGTTCATCGGCAATCGCGGCCAGGCTTGCCGAGGCATCGGCGCAGATCGCCAGAGTGGCCGCGAACGGC
>JAHEJE010000303.1 GCA_024639035.1 Alphaproteobacteria bacterium | reverse complement strand
AAGACAATCTGCTCGATGCCAAGCGCAACAACTATCTGGCGGCGATATCGCGCATCAAGAGCATGGACGGACTGGCCGTCGCCTGGCTCGACATCTCGACCGGCGGCTTTGCCGTTGCGACGAGCGATGCCCGGCGCCTGGGTGCCGATCTGGCGCGCCTCGAACCGGGTGAGATCGTCTTTCCCGACAGCCTGCTCGACGACCCGCCGCTGGCCGACCTGCTGAACGACAGCGGCTATGGCCTGACGCCGTTGCCGGCGTCGCGGTTCGACAGCGCCAGCGCCGAGCGCACGCTGACCGAGCATTTCGGTGTGGCAACTCTGGATGCCTATGGCTCGTTCTCGCGGCTTGAGATTGCCGCGGCCGGCGCCCTGATCGATTACGTGCAGCTGACTCAGGTCGGACGGATGCCGGCGATCCGGCCGCCGCAAGCGGTCGACACCGGCGCCGTGATGCTGATCGATGCGGCCACCCGGGCCAACCTTGAACTGACGAGGACGACCGCAGGAAACGTCAAGGGCAGTCTGCTCGAGACGTTGGACCGCACCGTCACCGGGCCCGGCGGGCGGCTGCTGGCCGTGCACATGGCGGCACCGCTGACCGACCCGCAGGCGATCAACGACCGGCTCGATGCGGTGCGTTTTTTCCATGACGAGCCCGAGCCTGCGGGGCGTCTTCGCGGCGTGCTGAGGTCGGCGCCGGATATGGCCCGGGCGCTGGCACGTATTTCCTTGCAGCGCGGTACGCCGCGCGACCTCGGTGCCATCCTGGCCGGGTTCATGAAAGCCTCGGCGCTGCGCGTGCTGCTGGACGGCGACCTCAAGCTGACCCGGCTGCCGGGCCTTGTTCAGGCATGGCGCGACACGCTCGATTATGACGACGACGGGCTGAGCGACGCGCTTGGCCGGACCCTGGCCGACGAGCTGCCGGTGCAAAAACGCGATGGCGGTTTCGTGCGGGCCGGGTTTAACGCCGAGCTGGACGAGCATCGCCGGCTGCGCGACGATGCCCGCAAAGTCATCGCCGGACTGCAGCAGCAGTACGCCGAGGCGACCGGCATCAAGTCGCTCAAGGTCCGGCACAACAACGTGCTGGGCTATTTCGTCGAGGTGACGCAGCAGAATGCCGGGGTCCTCACCGCACCGCCGCATCAGGAGACCTTCATCCACCGCCAGACCATGGCCAACGCGATGCGGTTCACCACCACCGAACTGGCCGAGCTGGAATCGCGCATCTCGATGGCCGCCGACCGGGCCGTGGCCATGGAGCTGGAGATATTCGACCGGCTGGCGGGCCGGATCTGCGCCGAAGCGGAACTGGTTTCGGCCGTTGCCGATGCCGTTGCCAATCTCGATGTCGCTGCGGCGCTGGCCGAGCTGGCGCACGACCAGCGCTACGCCCGGCCGCGGGTCGACGACAGCCGGGCGTTCAATGTCTCGGGCGGCCGGCATCCGGTGGTCGAGGCGGCGCTTGCCAAGGCCCAGAGCGGTGCCTTCATCGCCAACGACTGTGCGCTCGGCGCCGACGACGAAGGCCGGCACATCTGGTTGCTGACCGGGCCGAACATGGCCGGCAAGTCGACGTTCCTGCGCCAGAACGCGATTATCGCCCTGATGGCCCAGATGGGATCGTTCGTGCCCGCCGATGCAGCCCATATCGGCATTGTCGACCGGCTGTTCAGCCGCGTCGGGGCCGCCGACGACCTGGCCCGTGGGCGCTCCACCTTCATGGTCGAGATGGTGGAAACCGCCGCCATCCTCAATCAGGCCGGCGCGCGCTCGCTGGTGATCCTCGATGAGATCGGCCGCGGCACCGCGACCTTCGACGGCCTGTCGATCGCCTGGGCCTGCGTGGAGCATCTGCATGAGGTCAACCGGTGCCGGGCCCTGTTCGCGACCCACTTTCACGAACTGACCGCATTGTCATCGCGCCTCGACCGGCTGGCCAATGCAACCATGAAAGTGCGCGAATGGAACGGCGAGGTGATCTTCCTGCACGAGGTGATCGCCGGTGCCGCCGACCGGTCCTATGGCGTGCAGGTGGCGAAACTCGCCGGGCTGCCGCCCGCCGTTCTGGCCCGGGCAGCGGAGGTTCTCGACAAACTGGAAAAGACCGAGCGGGCATCGCCGGATGCCGCGCTGGTCGACGACCTGCCATTGTTTACTGCAGCCCGCCCGCAATCCGCCCCGGCGGCGGCAGCAGCCGGGCAGCCCCTGCTGGATGCCGTGCAGGCCATTCTGCCCGACGAACTGACGCCGCGCGAAGCCCTGGACCTGATCTACCGGCTCAAAGAAATTGCCGCGACAGACGGGAAAGCCTAAACACATCCCATGAACGATGTTGCACATCGCCCGGTTGAAGCCGGTCTTTCCGCAGACGCGGTGATGTCGACGCTGGTCAAGCTCGCCGACCACCACGGGCTCAGCTCGACGAAGTTCCGCGGCGAGGCCCTGCATGGCCTCAAGCACCTGATTGCCGGCGACCGGGAGGTGGCCGAAGCTCGCCTCAACAGCGACGGTGCCGGAACCCGGTGCGCCAAGCACCTCTCGAACAGCCAGGACGAACTGATCCGGGCACTCTACGAGTTCGCCTCCACTCACGTCTATCCGGCGGTCAATCCGTCGACCAGCGAGCGCGTCGGTGTCGTTGCTGTCGGTGGCTACGGGCGCGGCGCCCTGGCGCCGGGATCGGACATCGATCTCTTGTTCATCCTGCCCTACAAGCAGACCGCCTGGGGGGAAAGCGTCGTCGAGTTCATCCTCTACATGCTGTGGGATCTCGGCTTCAAGGTCGGCAACGCGACGCGCAGCATCGACGAATGCATTCGCCTGTCCAAGGCCGACGGCACCATCCTGACCTCGATCCTCGAAGCCCGTTACATCTGTGGCGATCTGGAGTTGTTCGAGGAACTCGAAACCCGGTTCCGCAAGGACGTCACCCGGCACAACGCCGAGGCGTTCATCGCCGAAAAACTGGCTGAGCGCGACCTGCGCCATGCCAAGGCGGGCGAGTCGCGCTATCTGGTCGAACCGGACGTGAAGGACGGCAAGGGCGGCATGCGCGATCTGCACACGTTGTTCTGGATCGCAAAGTACCTGTACAACACCAGGCAACCGTCCGAGCTCGTTACCGCCGGCGTCTTCAACCGGACAGAGCTCAACAAGTTCAACAAGAGCGAAGACTTCCTGTGGGCGGTGCGCTGCCATCTGCATTTCATGTCCGGGCGCGGCGACGACAGGCTGGGCTTCGACCGTCAGGCTGAACTGGCCGGCCGTCTCGGCTACACCGACCATGGCGGGCTGAAACATGTCGAGCGCTTCATGCGGCACTATTTCCTGGTCGCCAAGGACGTCGGCGACCTGACCCGCATTTTCTGCGCGGTGCTGGAGGCGCAACAGGTCAAGCTGGCGCCCAGGGTGAGCCGGTTTCTGTCGAAACTGCG
>JAHEJE010000041.1:4313-12886 GCA_024639035.1 Alphaproteobacteria bacterium | reverse complement strand
AATAATAGCGCTCAAGATCAATCGTGCTTTGGCGTTTGGGTCGCTTGGCGTTGGGCCGGTGTCTGCCTTTCTCGCATTCCCGGAAGTACCACTCACCAACGTCCTTCACGGTTTCCCGGTCCCGATGTTGCTTGGCTGCGTGCCTGGCCTGAACCGCATCGCTTGCCGGGTCGCCACCTTCAGCAACACGTGCCCGGTGCTTGATGACCTGGGATCGGGCCTCGGCCAACGATACATCGCGGAGCTTGCCCATCGAAACACGCTTCTGTTGCCCAGACTCCAAGCGATAGCGAAACGTCCAGCTCTTCACGCCGGCAGGTGTCACCCGCAGGCTAAGGCCGTGTTCCTTGTCGTCGGCATACTCAGTGAGCTTGCCACCAATAGGCTTGGCAGATTTCACATAAGCATCGGTTAGCTTCACGCGCGGCATAGCGACCTCCAACTGCCAATTCTGTGACCACAGCATACCATGGTCACACCGTGGTCACAAAATTCGCCGGACTACATAGAACGGCATGAAACGATATGATATGGTTAAACAACTGATTTATAGGTGTAAAGACCGGCAATTCGGATTGTATCGGACAGCATGAAACTATCCGACAACAATATTCCTAATCTGAGGGTCGCAGGTTCGAATCCTGCCGGGGTCACCAGCCAGGCTCGTGTCCATACCGCAGACATAAGTTATAGAATTCACCCGAGCGCCAATCTCGGGCCGAAACGGGGGGCGACAACAGACTGTCGTCCGGGACAATCATCACCTCATCCCGCGGCACCGATAAGGCCTATCCATCTTGTTCAGTGAGCCGCCTGCGGTTGCAGCCGCGAGACCGCCTCCTCCAGCCCGGCGCTTGCCCTGTCTTGACATCTATCAAGGACGCTGAAATCGGCAACTGCCATCATTTTCTCATTTATGGAGGGAAGTCTCATGGCCAAGACAAAATCCGACGCAGAGGAATCGGTGCGCATTCCACCGATGCAGCGTCTGCTCGACAATCACTTTCTACTGCTTTTTCTGGGCGTTGCGGTGCCCACGGTGCTCTACACCTTGTGGGGTGTGATGGAGCTTTCGCAGATCCCCATAGCCGAATAGGAGGGCACCGGATATGGCGCTCACGTCTCCCGAATCAAAAATCTGGTGGAATCTGCCGATCGGGCGGGCCGAACTGGTCTGGATCGTCATCGCATTTTTCTGGGGCGTCTTCATGTTCGGCATGATGGTCTGGTGGCACCTTGAGGGTAACCAGAACCTGTCGAACGAGGTCTACCGGATCTCACCGGCCAAGTTCGAGGAACGCACCGAGGCATTCACCGAGAAATACACGGTGCGCGAAGAGGCCGGCATGCCGGTCGCCAAGCCGGAGCCGGGTGCAGAGGTCTACATGCTGTCGCGGCTGTGGGAATGGTGGCCGATCCTGGAACTCAAGAAGGGCCAGACCTACCGGCTGCATCTGTCATCGCTCGACTGGCAGCACGGCTTCTCGCTGCAACCGGTCAACATCAACATCCAGGTTCATCCCGGCCTTGAACATGTCGTCACGCTGACGCCAACCCAGAGCGGTGAGTTCAGCGTGGTGTGTAACGAATTCTGCGGTGAAGGCCACCACACCATGGTTGGCCGCATCCATGTCGTTGATTGAGCCGGGGCGGAGGAAAGACAATGAGTGTAACGGCTGAAACAGGTATTATCGGTGGCATCGCCGCCAAATTCAGAACCTGTCCCGCAACCGGCCTGAAGGTCGACCTTGCCGCGGAACGGCTGATAAAGGCCAACGCCGTGGCGGCGATCGTGTTCCTCGCCATCGGCGGTGTGTTCGGACTGCTGGTGGCTTTGACGCGCTGGCAGGCAGTGCATCTGCTGCCATCCGATCTGTTCTATCTGGTCCTCACGGCGCACGGTCTCGACGTGCTGCTGGTGTGGATCATCTTCTTTGAAATCGCGGTGCTCTATTTCGCTTCGGCGATCCTGCTTAACTGCAGATTGGCGACGCCCAGAATAGCCTGGGTGGCCTTCGGGTTGATGATGGTCGGCGCGCTGCTGGCCAACATCACCGTGCTGCAGGGCGAAGCGAGCGTCATGTTCACCAGCTACGTGCCCCTTAAGGCGCCGCCGAATTTCTACCTCGGTATCATCCTGTTTGCCGTTGGTGCGTTGCTCGGCTGCTTCATCTTCCTCGGCACACTGGTCATCGCCAAGGAGGAAAAGACCTACGAAGGCTCGATCCCGCTGGTCACCTTCGGTGCGCTGACCGCCTGTATCATCGCCGTCTTCACCATTGCCTCGGGCGCGATCATCCTGATCCCGACCTGGTTGTGGTCACTGGGCTATATCAGCCATATCGACACGGTGATGTACAAGCTGGTGTGGTGGGCGATGGGCCATTCCTCGCAGCAGATCAACATGGCTGCCCAGGTTGCCATCTGGTACGCCATTCCGGCCATACTGCTGGGCGCCAAGCCGCTGTCCGAGAAAGTCAGCCGCTCGGCCTTCCTGATGTACATCCTGTTCCTGCAGCTTGCCAGTGCCCACCACATGCTGGTGGAAC
The DNA here is from genome assembly GCA_024639035.1 of Alphaproteobacteria bacterium. Classification (GTDB taxonomy): domain Bacteria; phylum Pseudomonadota; class Alphaproteobacteria; order Rhizobiales; family Aestuariivirgaceae; genus JAHEJE01. The sequence goes on along the minus strand of JAHEJE010000041.1, from coordinate 10,337 downwards.
CTGGCATCTCGTCGGAATGGAAGGTGTTCAACACCTCCTACGCGATCTATCTCGCCGTTCTCGGCTCGATGATCCATGGCATGTCGATCCCCGGTGCAATCGAGGCGGCCCAGCGCGGCAACGGCTTCACCAACGGTGTGTTCGAATGGCTGCGCCGCGCGCCATGGAACAACCCGGCCTTTGCCGGCATGTTCCTGTCGCTGGTGCTGTTCGGCTTCCTCGGCGGCATCTCCGGTGTCGTGCTCGGCACCGAACAGATCAACATCATGCTGCATAACACGCTGTATGTTCCCGGCCACTTCCACGCCACGGTGGTTGCCGGCACCACGCTGGCCTTCATGGCCATCACCTACCTGCTGGTGCCGCTGATCTTCCAGCGTGAGATCATCTGGCCCAAGCTGGCCAAGTGGCAGCCTTATCTGTTCGGACTGGGTGCCGCCGGCATCTCGTTGTTCATGATGGGTGCCGGTACGCTCGGTGTCTCACGGCGGCACTGGGACATCACGTTCTCGGATGCGACCTTGAGCTTCGATTATCCGCCGGCCGCCTTCCTGATGCTCGGCCTGAACGGCATGTCGGCCATCCTGGCGGCCATCGGCGGCGGCCTTTTCGTGGTGATCATCGTGGCCAGCGTGCTGTTCGGCAAGAAGGTCGATGCGAGCAACATCGTTGCCGCCCTCGGCCCGACACCGCAAAAGCAGATGTCCGATGCCGTCAAGTCCTACGGCAACGCCGGCACCTTCCACCTGCCGGGCACCTATATCCTGGTCGCGATCTTCTTTACCGCCTTCGTGCTGTATTACTTCGTGAACTGGAAGTATCTGTCCGAACTGTGGCAACTCGGCTAGTCCCGCACTACACTCCGGCGCCAGTCCAACTGGCGCCGGTGGACTGATCTGGAGACAAATTCGATGACAGCAGCAGCCTTCGAACGGCCAACAACGATGCGCGATGCAATCATGGTGTTCAAGCCACGCATCGCCGTTGCCATCATGCTGAGCGCCATTGGTGGCATCGCCGTGTCTCCCGGCCCTGCCCCGGCCTTCTGGCAACTGGCCCTGCTGTCGATCGCCGTGTTCTTCGCAGCCGGTGCCGCCGGCGCCTTCAACCAATGGATCGAGACCGACCTCGATGCCCGCATGAAGCGCACCGAGAACCGGCCGTTCGTCACCGGCCAGTTCACCGCCGGCCCGGTCTGGCTAGCCATCATCGTCGGCCTGCTGGCAGCGTCGGTCGTGCTCGCCGGCTTCGCCACCAACTGGTGGGCAGCGCTCTACACCTTCCTCGGCGCCTTCACCTATGGCGTCGTCTACACCATGTGGCTCAAGCGCCGCTCTTGGACCAACATCGTCATCGGCGGTCTGGCCGGCAGCTTTGCCGTACTGGCCGGAGCTGCGGCCATCAATCCGGCCATCGGCATCGAAGCCCTTATCCTCACTGTCGTTCTGTTCCTGTGGACACCACCGCATTTCTGGAGCCTCGCCATGGTCTCCAGCGACGATTACCAGCGGGCCGGCGTGCCCATGCTGCCGGTGGTTGCCGGAAACCGAGTATGCGCCTGGGTGATCCTCGGCCACACGGTCGCATTGTCGCTGCTTGCGCTGGTTCCGGCGTTCTACGGGATGGGCCCGGTCTACCTCGCCGGTGCTGTGATCGGCGGCGCGATGTTCACCTGGACGTCGATCAAGCTGGTCCGCACGCCGCAACGCCACGCCGCCCTGCGCAATTTCTTTGCTTCGCTCCTGCAACTCACCCTGCTGCTCGGCGGCGCTGTTGCCGACCGGATGGTTGGAGGCTTCATATGAAGTTTGTCCTGTGCGTGCTGGCAGCTCTGCTTGCGTTCACAACGGCAAACGCAAATGCACAATCGATGGAAGATGATGCAGCACGCCTGTCGCAGGCCGCCATCGGCCATCAGCTTCCCGATCTGAAGTTCACGACCGCCGAAGGCAAGCCGTTGGCGCTTAGCGAACTGCGCGGCAAGCCGGTTCTCGTATCTCTTATCTATACCGGCTGTACCGATGCCTGCCCGGCAATCATCGAAAACCTGCGCCCGGCTATCGAAATCGCCCAAAGTGCCCTCGGCCAGGACGCCTTCACGGTGCTCACCGTTGGCTTCGACACTCAGCACGACACACCGCAGCGCATGCGCTCGTTTGCCCGCACGCGCGGCGTCGATCTGCCGAACTGGCTGTTTCTGTCCGGCGATCAGGCCAGCGTCGACTCACTTGCCAAAGCCGTCGGCTTCACCATCGTGCCGTCCGCCGGCGGGTTCGACCATATGGCCCAGGTCAGCGTAGTCGATGCCGATGGCGTGATTTACCAGCAGATCATGGGCGGCGTGTTCAATCCGCCGACCGTCGTTGAACCCCTTAAGGACCTGATGTTCGACAACCGCCGGCCGATCCTCTCCATAGAAGGCATCACCGAACGCATCAAATTGTTCTGCACGGTCTACAATCCCAATACCGGCCGCTACTATTTCAACTACTCGTTGTTCATCGGCAGCGGTATCGGCATCGCCTGCCTGCTACTGGCAGGCCTTTGGATCGCACGCGAAATCCGCCTGTCGGGCGGGCCCGGCGGGCCAGGCGGAGGCGCCCACACATGAGTGCGTTGCGTGCCGTATTGCGCCGCGTCTTCGACATGCTCGAAGCCGCGCTGGGCAGCGTTTTCCCACCGGCCTGGAACCCCATGGTCAATCTCGGCGCATTAGGCTTTTTCTTTTATTGGATCATCACGGCGAGCGGCATCTACGTCTACATCTTCTTCGACACCGGCGTGCACAACGCCTATGCCTCGATCGAGTACATGACGCATGAGCAGTGGTATCTCGCCGGCATCATGCGCAGCCTGCACCGCTACGCCTCCGATGCACTGATCATCGTCATGCTGTGCCATATCCTGCGCGAGTTCTCCCATGACCGTTATCGCGGCGTGCGCTGGTTCAGCTGGATCACCGGCATCCCGATCCTGATCATGGTCTACATCGCCGGTATTTCCGGCTACTGGCTGGTGTGGGACAAGCTGGCGCAATACGTCGCCATCGTCTCAACCGAGTGGCTCGACATGCTTGGCATTTTCGGCGAACCCATCGCCCGCAACTTCCTGTCGCCGGAAGCGCTGGAAAGCCGGTTCTTCACCCTGATGATCTTTATGCACATCGCCATTCCGCTGATTGCCCTGGCGGTGCTGTGGATCCACCTGCAGCGGGTCACCAAACCGCGCATCAACCCGCCGCGCGGGCTGGCCTATTCGGTGTTCGGCATATTGATGGCGCTGTCGCTCATCCACCCTGCCCTGTCGCAAGCGCCGGCCGATCTCGCTGTCGTGCCGGGCAAGGTCGGGCTCGACTGGTTTTATCTACCGCTGTTTCCGCTGCTTGAGACCCTGCCGGGCAGCCTGACTTGGGGCATGAGCGCCTGCTTCCTGCTCATCATGATCGCCATCCCCTGGCTGCCGCCGATGAAGAAACCGAGACCGGCGGTGGTCGATCTGTCGAATTGTAACGGCTGCGCGCGCTGTTACAACGATTGCCCATACAACGCCATCTCCCTGGTCGCCCGCACCGACGGCACGGCGTTCGAACGCGAGCCGCTGGTCAATCCATCGTACTGCGTCGCCTGCGGCATCTGTGCCGGTTCGTGCCCGACTGCGATGCCGTTCCGCCGGCTGTCCGACCTGTCGCCCGGCATCGACCTGCCGGACTGGACCATTTCCAGCCTGCGCGAGCGCACCGAACAGCAGGCGCTGGGCCTGACCGGCAATGCCCGTATCATGGTGTTCGGCTGCGATCCCGGTCCGGCCCTCAGGTCCGTTGCCTCATCAACCGTCGGCGTCGTGCCGCTCGCCTGCATCGGCCAGCTGCCGCCGGCCTTCATAGACTACGTGCTGAGCAAGGACCTGGCCGATGGCGTCATCCTCACCGGCTGCCGCGAGGATGCCTGCGATGCCCGGTTCGGCATTCGCTGGACCAACGATCGGCTGGCCGGCGAGCGCGATCCGCATCTACGCAAACGCGTGCCGCGCGAGCGTCTCGTCACGGTATGGGCGGGTGCGCATGGAACGGGAGCCCTGAAAGCAGCCATCGGCGATCTTTCACAGCGTCTCGAAAATTTGCCGCCGAAAGCCCGGTCAAACAGCCGCCCTGAACGGCCTTCGCCGACAACATCCCCGGAGCCGGCCGATGCCTGACTTTCTCAGATTTGCCGGTCAGGTCGTGTTTCTCGCCGCCGTCGCGGTCTTCATTGCCTACTTGTCGCAAAATCCGGTTTACCAGCAGGTGCCCGACGGCATGGCGCAGATCAAGCTCAGCTTTGCCCATGGCGGCGCCCGCAAGATCGACTGCCGCCGCCTGACGCCGCAGGAAATCGCCAAGCTGCCCGCCAACGAGCGCCGGCCGAACACCTGCACCCGCGAGCGCATCCCGGTTCACATTCAGCTCACCATCGACGGCGAGGTTCTGTATGATGAATTGCTTGAAGCGACCGGCTTGTCTAGCGACGGCCCGTCGCGAACCTACCGCAAGTTCCTGGTGCCGGCAGGTGAACACACCGTGACGGCAAGGCTGCGCGACAGCAAGCGCCCTGACGGTTTTGACTATGAGAAGACTCACACCGCCACACTGAAGCCGTTTCAGAATCTGGCGATCGACTTCAAGGCCGACATCGACGGGTTCCAGTTCCGATAGGAGAAATAGTCCATGACGCTGATTGAGTGGCGGTCAGATTTCGAAACCGGCGTTGCCGACGTCGACCTCGAACACCGCGAGCTGGTCGACCTGATCAACGAACTGCACGGCCAGCTGGGCAGCGATGCAGAGCCGGACACCGTTAGCGCCTTCCTCGGCGAGGTGTTCGCGCGGATATCGGCCCACTTCGCGCTCGAAGAGTCCGTCATGCGCAAGCACAATTACGACGAGTACGAGGCCCACAAGACGGACCATGAAAAGCTCCTCGACGACATCCGCGACATTATGGATGACTTCGAGGCCGGCCAGTTCGACAACTACGATGAGGCCCTGTCCGGAGCGGTGCGCGACTGGTTCGTCAACCACTTCAAGACCAAGGATGCCCGGTTGCACAAGATGCTCGGGGTGTGAGGGGTTGCATCGCATGGTTGATCCAGATCAAGCCGGGGGCGAGGGCCCGGCGCTACCCTCCACTACAGATGACCCTGCGCGCTCGCTTCCCGTTTCGCTCGGCAATCGGGACCTGCCGCGAGCGCCGGCCCAACCGGATTTCTGAGCCAGAACTGCCCGATGCAAACGCAACACGCCCTCGTCAAGAAGCACGCAAAGCCGCTGCCGCGCTACACCAGCTATCCGACGGCGCCGCACTTTCATCAGGGGATCGACAGCGAAACCTATCGGGAATGGCTGAGGTCGATTGACGCCGGCGATACGCTGTCGTTGTACTTTCACATTCCCTACTGCGACACTCTGTGCTGGTTCTGCGGGTGCAACACCAAGCACACGAAACGCTATCAACCGGTGGCGGGCTATCTGCCGATTCTCAAGTCCGAGATGACGACCGTCGCCGGGCATGTTACAGCCGATGCAGTGGTGCGGGCCATCCACTGGGGCGGCGGCTCGCCGACCATCCTGACACCACAGGACATCTGCGAACTGACGGCGCGCATCCGCACCGAGTTCACTGTCCATGACGAAGCCGAATTCAGCGTTGAGATCGATCCGCGCGGGATGGCGGGCGACAAGATTGACGCTCTTGCAAACGCAGGCGTCACACGCGCCAGCATCGGCGTGCAGGATTTCGATGACCGGGTGCAAAAAGCAATCAATCGCGAACAATCCTTCGAAGAGACCGACGACGTCATCTCGGGCCTGCGGGCGGCGGGTATAAGCAAGATCAACATCGACCTGATCTACGGCCTGCCGTGGCAAACGCAAGACAGCGTCAGGCAAACCGTCAGCCAGGTGCTCGCGCTGGCGCCCGACCGGATCGCCCTGTTCGGCTACGCCCACGTGCCGTGGATGAAACCGCATCAGACGCTGATCGACGAGGC
>JAHEJE010000041.1:0-4213 GCA_024639035.1 Alphaproteobacteria bacterium | reverse complement strand
ATCTGTGCCCAATTCGATGACTTCCTGCCGACCGGCAAGGCACGGCACTCGCTGTCGGTCTAGCCCGGCGAACGGTTACGGTTGAGGCAGACGCGGCAAAACCAGTTGACCACCCGCGGCAAGGCGCACTACTTGTTGTCAAGCACACAACTTGGGCAAGAGTTCACGTATGTCAAAGCCGGTTTCAGGTGAAGAGCTGGCGCTGATCAGAGGCACGGCCTTGTTCGGCGGTTTGAAGGCAGAGCAACTGCGCGCCCTGCTGGATGCTTCACAGGTGCAGCAAGCGGCGTCCGGCGAGGTTCTTTTCATGCAGGACGACCCGGTCGATGCCTGCTACATCCTACTCGACGGCTGGGTGAAGCTCTACCGGCTCAATCAGTTCGGCGATGAGGCCGTGGTGGCAGTTTTCAATCGCGGCCAGAGCTTCGCCGAGGCCGCGGTATTCTCCATGAAGAGGTATCCGGTTGCCGCCGAGACGGTGACGAAAGCCCGCCTGCTGCGCGTGCCCGGCACCATTCTGCATGAGAAGGTTTGCGAAAATCCCGAATTCGCACTCTCGATGCTGGCTTCCACGTCGCGGCATCTGCAAGGCCTGATCGCCCAGATCGAGCAACTCAAGATCAACACCGGAACCCAGCGCGTCGCCCGATTTCTTGCCTCATTGTGCCCGGTCGACGAGGGTTCCTGCACAATTGGCCTGCCCTATGACAAGGCGCTGATCGCCGGGCGCCTGGGCATGAAGCCGGAAAGTCTGTCGCGGGCGTTTTCCAGATTGAGAGCCATTGGCGTGCGGGTTGACCATGGGGCGGCGGCCATCGCCAGCGTCGAAAAGCTGCGCGACTATGCCAATGAGGATCGCAGCGAATCAAGCATGATGAACGGATGACCCGGGACCGGCTGCAACAGGTTCTGGATGCGATCGACCGGGCCAACGCCCGGGATCCAAACCAGGTCATGACCGGCGATGGCACGCGGCCGGCCGAGCAGGTCTACGGCGAGCGCATGACATCGGCGCTCGAGGGCTTCAGCAAGGCGACAAGCGACCATCTGCAGATCGCTGCGCGGGCGCAACACATCGAACGCTGGCTGCACCCACGCGATCATTATCCCGCCGGCAGAGTGGGATACCTGAAGTGGCGGACCGAGCTGAGGTCGTACCATGCCCGGCGCGCCGGCGAGTTGATGGACGCGGCCGGGTACGGCGAGGCGGACATCGACCGGGTCCGCACGCTGATCGAAAAGAAAGGCATCAAGCGCGATGCGGAAGTGCAGACGCTTGAGGATGTCGTGTGTCTGGTTTTCCTTGAGCACTACGCCGGCGACTTCATCGCCAAGCACGACGACGACAAGGTGAGCGACATTCTGCGCAAGACCGCCCGCAAGATGTCGCCCGAAGGCATCGCCGCGGCGACGGAACTGACGCTGCCCGAACGGCTCGGCCGGCTGCTGGCGGACGGCCTTACCGCTGACGACAACGGTTGAGGCGTTCAGGCCGCCCGGGAATGTGCGGCGGAAGCCTGCTGCCAGACGTCTTTCAGGGCGTGGACCAATTGGCGCATCAACTCATCGTCGTGCATGGGACTTGGCGTAATACGCAATCGCTCGGTTCCCTTGGGCACGGTCGGATAGTTGATCGGCTGAACATATATGCCGTGTTGCTGCATCAATAGATCGGTCATTCGACGGGCCCGCAAAGGGCAGCCAACAAGCAGCGGTACGATATGGGTTTGCGACGGCATCACCGGCAGGCCGGCCTCGCCCAGCAAGGCCTTCAAACGACGACACCGCTCCTGATGGCGCTGGCGCAACATATCGTCCTGCTTCAGATGACGGACACTGGACAATGCCCCGCCGGCAACCGCCGGAGGCAGTGAGCTGGTAAAGATGAAGCCCGAGGCATAACTGCGCACTGCATCGATGAGCGACGCAGAACCGGTGATATAACCGCCCAGGCAACCGAAGGCCTTGGCCAAGGTGCCCTCAATGACCGTAAGCCGATGGGCGACACCGTCGCGCTCGGAAATACCGCCGCCGCGGGCACCGTAAAGGCCGACGGCATGGACTTCATCCAGATAGGTCATGGCCCCGTAGGTGTCGGCCAAATCGCAGATGGCAGCGATCGGCGCAATATCGCCATCCATCGAATAGACCGATTCAAAGGCGATCAACTTGGGCCGGCTGGCGGGCTGGTCGCGCAGCAACTGTTCGAGATGGGCGATGTCGTTATGCCGGAATATCTTCTTTTCGGCACCCGATTGACGAATGCCATCGATCATCGATGCGTGATTGAGTTCATCGGAAAAGATCACGCAGTCCTTCATCAGCCGTGCCAGGGTCGACAAGGTTGCGGAGTTCGACACATAACCGGAGGTGAAGACCAACGCTGAGGGTTTTGCATGCAGGTCAGCCAGTTCAGCTTCCAGCTCGACGAGGAGATGATGGGTGCCCGAGATGTTGCGGGTGCCGCCGGAACCGGCACCCATCCGCTGCAGTGCCGCAACCGCGCCCTCGATCACGACCGGGTTCTGCCCCTGGCCAAGGTAGTCATTCGAACACCACACGACGACGCGATCCGGTCCGGGTCCGTGGTTGCGGGCGAACGGAAACTCGCCCACAATGCGTTCAAGATCGGCAAAAACCCGATAGCGCTCTTCGCGCTGTACCTTTGTGACCGCCTGCGCGAACAGGTCCTCATAATTCATCTGACGACTCCCGGAGTGCCAATGCAACGCGATGCCCGCCGTTTTGCGCGATGATGCGCCGGGATACCGCGAGGTTCCTTGATATCGGTCAATCGGCCTTCTGACCCTTCAGAGACGGGCCGCACAGGATCGGCAGGTAGATTGCGCTATAGATTGCGAACCCTGCACACCACAGGGCGCCGGCGGCCAGAATGACCATATAGTAGTTGTCCGACGTGGCATTGACGACAAAGCCGCGCACGATTGCCGCACCGGCGATGAAAAGGTAGGCCCAGGCTATCGAGCGGCGGACGACCAGGGGCCGCCCGCTGTGGCCCAATGGTGCCCGTGTCATCATCGCCAACGTCATGCCGCCGATGGTGCCTATGGCCAGTAGATGCAGCGCCGAGGTTTGCGAAATCCATGCGGTGAACGCCGAAGCACTCAGACCGATCAGCCCCACGGGAATCCAGAAATAGGCGAGGAACAGGCTCCAGAGAATTGGTTCGTCAAGCGTTTCGGCAAAACGCCAGAAGCCCAGCCGGATGCCATTGAGAAGGGCAGCGAGAGCTGCGGTCACGCCGGTTGCCGCGTCGGGCAGCTCCAAGATGAAGCAAAGCAGAACCGCTGCCACACTGGCGATACTGGCCGCATCGAGTGGGGCGTAGCTGGCTGGCACCGACCCGGCCGATTGCCGGCGCTGCATGGCGTTGCGAGTAAAGGCCGGTACGATCCGCCCGCCGAGAATGGCAACCAGCAAGATAACGTCGAGCAGGGCAACATTCAGGCCCCAGGAGGCGGTGCCGTCGAGCCAGCCGATCCATTCGGCATGGATGGCGCCATTGGCAACAATCAGAATCGCCAGCACGGCGAGAAAGATGAGATTTCGCGGTGTTGGGCGCTGGACCATCGCAAAGGCAACGACCGCTGCGAGCATGACAAGCATCGCCATGTCAACAGCAGCAACCAAAACGGCCGGCAGAAAGCTGGACAGCCACATTGCCGCGCGCCCGACGATCCACACCGCGGCGAGGAACATCAACTGGGCGCCGGCAACCCTGCGCGCACCGGTCCAACCGGGCATGGCGGTCAGCAGAAACCCGGTGATTACCGCGGCACCGAAGCCATACAGCATCTCGTGGCCATGCCACTGATGGGCAGGAACTGAAATCGTCGGCTGGAGGATTGCCGCATTGGCGCCGTGCAGCATCAACCAGATGATCCAGGCAAGCATGGCCACGACGGCATAGAGACCGGCCAGAAGGAAGAACGGCCGGAAGCCAAACGTCAAAATTGGAACTTGCTTGTCGGGATCGCTGTTGAACATCGTCATCCTTTCGTAGCCTGATGGCCATCTGACCACTATGGCGCGTTCTAGGCCCCCGGCTAGTTGACGAAAGTCAAGGAGCATCCAACAGACGCGGTGCAATGTCATGACGGTACGAAACCATGCCAATTACTGCGAACCAAGGTATGGCCGAGTGCGCAAATAAGGATGTGAACTCCCATCCGCCTGGCCGGGTTGTAGCGTT
>JAHEJE010000040.1 GCA_024639035.1 Alphaproteobacteria bacterium | reverse complement strand
CCGGAGCCGCCGGATCCACCCGATCCACCGGAACCACTGCTGGAGTCGCCGCCAGAACCACTGCTGGAACCACCACCGGAGCCGCCACCGGAACCACCGCCGGAGCCGCCACCGGAACCACCACCGGAGCCGCCACCAGAACCACCGCCAGAACCTCCACCCGAGCCGCCGCCACCGGAACCACCTCCAGCACCGCCGCCCGAGCCGCCACCGGAGCCACCTCCACCGCCGGCACCACCGCCACCACCGGAGCCGCCGCCGCTGCCGGCCTTGGCATCGCTCACGGTCAGCAACATCGGCACCGCATAGGCCGCTGACAGACCCAGTCCGAGGCGCCTCAATGCATTCCTGCGATCAATCGATGGGCTGGCCTTGCTACCGTCATCCAAAGGTTTGTTCGTCATTACCGCTTCCTCTCTTTCCAAATAGGAAGCCTAGGCATACCAAACCGACGCTTATGTTTGCCTGACGTACTCTGTCAGTGAACTGTAAGGTTGGTGCTCAATGAAGACACTGTCTGCGACCGAAACCAGAATCAGCGGGTCCAGAGCTGTAATCTGAAGCGGCTCTAAACCCCCGGCGCCGACAGGGTGCCGAAACGGGCCTTGATCTGCTGCACCAGGCCATCGCGCACCTGCCGGTAGCTGTCCATGATCTGCTCGCGGCTGCCGGCCACCACGCTGGGGTCGAGGGTTGGCCAATACACCGCCTCCATGGCCGTGGTGCGGGTCATCTCCAGGGCCCGGTGATGAGCCTCCGGCGACAGCGAAATGGCAAGATCGAAACTGTCATCATCCAGGTCGTCGAAGCTGCGTGCCCGGTGCCGCTCGATATCGATGCCGATCTCGTCCATGACCGCAACGACGAACGGATCGACCTCCTGCGGCCGCACGCCGCACGACTGGACGAAGACCTGGCGGCCATAGAGGTGACGCATGATGTTTTCCGCCATCGGCGAGCGCACCGCGTTGTGCGAGCAGGCGAACAGCACCGCGCCGGGGAGGTCGCCGGCCATCGCTCAGGGTTTCCCCATCAGCCGCGCCAATGGAGCACGCACACAAGGGTGAACAGCCGCCGGGCGGTGTCGAAATCGACCTCGATCTTGTCGTTGAGCCTGGCCTTGAGAATTTCGCTGCCTTCGTTGTGCAATCCGCGCCGGGCCATGTCGATGGTCTCGATCTGGCTCGGCGTTGCCGTGCGGATCGCCTCGAAATAGCTCTCGCAGATCATGAAGTAGTCCTTCACGATGCGCCGGAACGGCGACAGCGCCAGGCCGATCACCGCGCAGTCGCGGCCGTCGGGATTGGAGATATTGAACATCAGCCGGCCCTCGACGATCGACAGCACCAGCTTGTAGGGGCCCGGGCAGCGCTCGATGACCCGGAACAGGTTTTCCTGCAGCAGATCGAAAATCGCCACCTGGCGTTCATGCTCGACATCGGCCGACCGCACCGACGCCAGCGACGTGTCGAGTTCGACATCGACCAGCCGGTCGCGGTTTTCGTCAGCCGGTCGCTCGGCCTGGTCTGTTTGTTCGGTTACGGTCATGACATTCAAGATAGCTCAATTGGCCTAATCCAAGGTTACGGTAGGTTCAAGCGCAACGCCACCGAGCGGGCGTGGGCCTCAAGCCCCTCGGCCCGCCCCAGCGTGATCGCCGCCGGCCCGATCTCTCTCAGGGCATCGGGCGAGCACTTCAGGATCGAGGTGCGTTTCATGAAGTCGAGCACATTCAGCCCCGATGAGAACCGGGCACTGCGCGCCGTCGGCAGAACGTGGTTGGGTCCGCCGACATAATCGCCGACCGCCTCCGGCGTATGGGCACCGATGAAGATCGCCCCGGCGTTTGTCACCTTTTGCGCCAGGTCTTCGGCAGCTTTCGCCGCGATTTCCAGGTGTTCCGGCGCCAGTTTGTCGACGATTGCCACTGCATTCTCAAGCGCCTCGACGACGATGATGGTGCCATAGTCGCGCCAGCTCGCCCCGGCGATCTCGGCCCGCGGCAATGTCTTCAGCTGGCCCTCGACGGCGATTTCCACCGCCCTGGCAAAGGCTTGGTCGTCGGTCACCAGGATCGACTGGGCGTTGGCGTCATGTTCGGCCTGGGCCAGCAGGTCCGCCGCAATCCAGGCCGGATCGTTGTCGCTATCGGCGATGATCAGCACCTCCGAAGGCCCCGCGATCATGTCGATTCCCACCGTGCCGAACACCTGGCGTTTGGCGGCCGCGACGTAGGCATTGCCCGGCCCGACGATCTTGGCCACCGGCGCGATGCTCTCGGTGCCGTAGGCCAGCGCCGCCACCGCCTGCGCCCCGCCGATCCGATAGATCTCGGTAATCCCGGCAATGTCCGCAGCCGCAAGCACCTGCGCGTTGATCACCCCGTCCGGTGTCGGCACCACCATCACCAGTCGTTCGACGCCTGCCACCCGGGCCGGCAGGGCGTTCATCAGCACCGATGAAGGATAGGCCGCCGAGCCGCCGGGGACATAGAGCCCCGCCGATTGCACCGCCGTCCAGCGATGTCCGAGCTCGACACCGGCGTCATCGGTATGGCGGGCATCGCCCGGTCGCTGCTGTTCGTGGTAGGCCGTGATACGGGTTGCTGCAAACTCCAGGGCGCTGCGGATATCGGCCGGGCAGGCCGCTGCTGCGGTTTCGATCTCGTCACGGGTAAACCGCAGTCCGTGCGGGCTGACGTTATGACCGTCGAATTTCGCCGTCAGCGCCGCCACGCACCCATCGCCGCCGGCCCGCACCTGCCCCACGATATCGGCCACCACAGCGTTGACGTCGGCCGAGTTCTCACGCTTTGCATTCAGCAAATTATTGAACTTGCCGGCAAAGTCGTCAGCGCGATCATCAAGCCATTGCGCCATGTCGCCCCCTAGTCAGCCTTGTGTTCCGGCACGTTTGCCGTGCTCCACACCGGGCCGAGATCGGTGAGGGCTCCATCGATGCAGTCCACATCCAGCCGGATCGCACCGTCGCCGGAAAACGTCAGCTCGATCGCCCCGGCCGGCGCTTCATCCCCAACTTCATAGCTGATCGCAAGCAGCGACAACACAGCATCTTCACGTGCGGCGCGGATATTCTTCGACCTGACCGATCGCACCCGGTTGAAGTGCAGCCCGGTGCGCCGCCGCTGCCCGCCGGCCCCAGACCGGTGCGACTGACCGTCCCAGTCGAACCGGTTGGCAACCAGGGCAAACTGCCCGCGGCCTCGCGAAAACGATATGTCGCCGACCAGCACGATTGCATCCTGCATGTGCGCCGACATCACCGACAAATCGTCTGCATCCAGTGCCGCCAGCTTCAATGGTTTCATCGCCGCGTCCACCTGAATTCCATCCGCCTCAGTCAGATATCCGCTCGATATCGGCGCCGCACCGGCCCAGCTTGACCTCAAGCGCTTCGAAACCCCGGTCGAGGTGATAGACCCGGTTGAGCATGGTCTCGCCTTCCGCCGCCAGGGCCGCGATCACCAGCGAGACCGACGCGCGCAGGTCCGTTGCCATCACCTGCGCTCCGACCAGACGCGGCACGCCTTTGACGTGGGCGGTATCGCCATGCAGTGATATTTCAGCGCCCAGCCTGGCCAGTTCCTGCACGTGCATGAAGCGGTTTTCAAAGATGGTTTCGCGGATCGTCGAGACACCGTCCGCCTTGGTCATCAGCGCCATGATCTGCGCCTGCAGATCGGTGGGAAATCCCGGATACGGTTGGGTCTCGACCGAGATCGGCCGCAGCCCATTGCCGTTGCGCCGGATCCGCAAGCTGTCGTCGGTTGCCTCGACGCTGATACCGGCCTCGCGCATCGCATCCAGAAAGCTGTCCAGCTGATCGGCCCGCGTCCCGCACAGGGTCACATCGCCGCCGGTCATGCCGGCCGCAATCGCATAGGTGCCGGTTTCGATCCGGTCCGGCAGCACGCTGTGGGTGGCACCGTGCAGCCGCTCGACACCCTGGATATGCAGCGTCGAAGAGCCGATGCCTTCGATCTGCGCGCCCATCTTCACCAGGCAGTCCGCTACATCGCAGACCTCCGGTTCACGCGCCGCGTTCTCGATCACCGTTTCGCCGCGGGCCAGCGCCGCCGCCATCATCGCCGTATGTGTGGCCCCGACCGATACCTTCGGAAACACAATCCGATCGCCGACCAGCCCGCCCTTCGCCCGGGCGATCACATAACCGCCCTCCAGCTCGATCTCAGCCCCCAGCCTGTCCAGCGCCATGAGATACAGGTCGACCGGACGCGTACCGATCGCACAGCCGCCCGGCAGCGAAACCCGGGTCTCGTGGCAGCGCGCCAGCAGCGGCCCCAGCACCCAGAAGCTGGCCCGCATGCGCGACACCAGCTCATACGGCGCCTCGGTGTCGACGATCTCCGCGGCGGTCAGATGCACGGTCTCGCCGTTCATCGCGGCAGTGCGGGTCCGCTTGCCGTCCATCTTCATGTCAGCACCGTGATTGCGCAGAATGCGCAGCAGCAAAGTCACATCGGCCAGCCGCGGCACGTTCTTCAGCGTCAGGGTTTCGCTGGTCAGAAGCGAGGCAATCATCAGCGGCAGGGCCGCGTTCTTGGCCCCGCTGATCTGAATCGTGCCGTTGAGTTTGTTGCCGCCGCGAATGCGTATCCGGTCCATGATCGTCCTTGCGGTTGATCCAAGCGCTCGCGCTCGAAATACGGTGGAAAGAAAAACCGACCCGTTAAGAGCACATTTGCCCTCAGCGGGGCAAGCGATTAAAGCGCTGAAGTTCGGTGCAGATGCGGTGCAGACGAGCCGGCGAAAACCGCCCGAATGCTCTATTCACGGTCGCTCTCTGCATCGTCGTCGCGGTCCGCAACGGTTCGCGAACCTGAGTCGCGGCCGCGTTCGCGCGCCTGGCTCTTGCGTCGCCGCAGGTTGGCCCGCAACGCTTCGGCAAGCCTGTCCTCGCGCGCCGCCCGCTTGCCTGCCTTGCCGGCCTCGCCACTCAACTCAGCATGCCCTTGACGATCGCCGAGGCCTTGGAGAAGTCCATCTGTCCGGAATACCGCTCCTTGAGCACGCTCATCACCCGGCCCATGTCCTTCAGCCCCTCGCAGCCCAGTTCGTTGACCACGGTCGCCACCACGGCCTTGGCTTCATCCTCGCTGAGCTGTTTGGGCAGAAACTCCTCGATCACTACAATTTCGGCCCGTTCGCCAGCGGCCAGTTCCGGACGGCCACCCCTGTCATAGGTCTCTGCACTCTCGCGGCGCTGCTTGATCATCTTCGACAGGATGCCGCGCAGGTCGGCCTCGCTCGGCGCCTCGTCCTTGCCGGTGCCGCGATTTTGAATGGCGCGATCCATAAAGGCGGCGCTGACGAGACGAAGCGTCGAGGTGCGCCGCTTGTCCTGCGCCTTCATGGCTAGCTTCAGTTGGTCGTTCACTCTGTCTCGCAAAGTACCGGACATGTTCCCTCTAATAGCGATCTCACTACCATCCCGAATGCTGTGATAGCCCCAGCCCGGCGCCTGCGCAACCTTCAGCGGCGGCACCGGGTCGGCAACAATCGCTGGAAAGATGGTCAGCCGCGCTTGATTTTACAATGTCGCCTGCTCTATTGCTTCGGCTTGACCGGCCGCGGTGCAAACCGAGTCGGCCATAGCAACACAATATCCGGAAAGTCAACCCGATGGCGTCGGCCGCGACCACCCAAACCGCCACCCGCCCAGATGCAACGGGGGGCTGGAAAGAGCGACCGCGCACCGCCGTTCTGGTCCTCGCCGACGGCACTGTCATAGAAGGCTTCGGCATCGGCGCCCACGGCGCTGCCACCGGCGAGGTCTGCTTCAACACCGCGATGACCGGCTATCAGGAAATCCTCACCGATCCGTCCTACGCCGGCCAGATCATCACCTTCACCTTTCCGCATATCGGCAATGTCGGCGCCAACGACGAAGACATCGAGACCTCCAATCTGGCCGCCAGCTCCGGTCTGCGCGGCATGGTCATCAAGACCGACATTACCGATCCGTCGAACTACCGTGCCGGCCGCCACCTCAACGACTGGCTGAAGGCGCGTGGCATCGTCGGCATATGCGGCATCGATACCCGCGCCCTGACCTCCCTGATCCGCGAGGCCGGCATGCCCAACGCCGTCATCGCCCATGATCCTTCCGGCCGCTTCGACACCGAAAAACTCGCCGGCGAGGCGGCCGCCTGGCCCGGTCTTGAAGGCATGGATCTGGCCATCGAAGTGAGCACGACCCAGCGCTACCACTGGACCGAAACCCTATGGCAATGGAACGACGGTTTCGGTGAGTTGAGCGATGCCCGGCATCACGTCGTGGCGATGGATTTCGGCGCCAAGCGCAACATCCTGCGCTGCCTTGCCTCGCAAGGCTGCAAGGTCACCGTGGTGCCCGCCACGGCCAGCGCCGAAGACATTCTCGCCCTCAAGCCCGATGGCATATTTCTGTCGAACGGTCCCGGCGACCCGGCTGCCACAGGCGACTATGCCGTGCCGGAAATCCGCAAACTCGTCGCCTCGGGCAAGCCCGTGTTCGGCATCTGCCTCGGCCACCAGATGCTGGCCCTGGCGCTCGGCGCCAGCACCCTCAAGATGCATCAGGGCCACCACGGCGCCAACCACCCGGTCAAGGACCACACCACCGGCAAGGTCGAGATCACCTCGATGAACCATGGCTTCGCCGTCGACGCAGCCACCCTGCCCGACACGGTCGAAGAAACCCACGTCTCGCTGTTCGACGGCTCGAACTGTGGCCTCGCGGTCAAGGGCAAACCGGTGTTCTCGGTGCAGTATCATCCCGAAGCCAGCCCCGGCCCGCAGGACAGCCACTATCTGTTCGCGCGCTTCGCCGACGCCATCGCCGCCGCCAAGGCATGAAAAAAGCCCCACCGGACGGTGAGGCTTTTGCAGTGTATCGGTGCAGGACTTACATCGCCTTGGATTTCAGATAGGCGATGAGATCGGCGCGCTGGTCTTCCTTCTTCAAACCCGGGAACGCCATCTTGGTCTTGGGCAGGAAATCCTTCGGCTTGGTGAGGTATGCATCGAGGTTGGCCTCGTCCCACATCAGGCCTTCCTCCGCCTTGGCTTTCATCGCCTTGGAGTACTTGTAGCCTTCAACCGCACCGGCGGCACGGCCGACGATATTCACCAGGTGCGGGCCGACCTTGTTCTTTTCCGCGTCAACGACATGGCAGGCCTTGCATTTCTTGAAGACCTTCTCGCCTTTCGCGGCATCGCCCTCGGCAAGAGCCGCGCCGGCACCTGCCACAAGGCCGGCGCACACGATACCTGTCAGAAGTCCGTTTTTCATTGAATTCCTCTTTGATCTGCGGCGCGAAGGTGCCCCCGCGCGTCTGCTATTTCCTAACATCCCTCTCACGGCAGATATAGAACGTTTAATATCGACAAACAAGCAAGGCGACGTTCGGTCGCTGCCGTCTGGCCGAGATTTACCGTTTTTCATCAGGCCAGTGTGAACAAATGCTTTCCACAACCGGCATCACCCGGCAATCGACATCCAGGCCGCTCCGGCACCACCGCAGGCAACGAGTGTAAGGGGTATGCCGGCGCGAAAGCCGAACATCAACACGCCGGCCAGCACAACGAACGCCGGCGCCGCCCAGTCGATGCTGGTCCAGTCCGGCCAGGCAATGTCCACCGGTCCCGCTTCGACCCGGCCGACCGAGCCAAACATGACGTGCAAGGCGAACCATAACGTCAGGTTGAGGATCACACCGACGACCGCAGCAGTAATGCCGGCGAACGCACCCGACAGGCGCGGCATTGCCTGCAGCCGCTCGACATAGGGCGCAAAGGCGAAGATCCACAGGAAACACGGCACAAACGTAGCCCACAGCGTCATCGCCGCTGCAGCCACCCCGCCCGAAACCGACCCCAGCAGCCCGCTGGCTCTGAACCCGGCCAGATATCCGACGAATTCGGTGACCAGAATGAGCGGCCCCGGCGTCGTCTCCGCCAGGCCAAGCCCATCGATCATCTCGCTGGCCGTCAGCCAACCGTGGGTCTCGACCGCCTGCTGCCCCATGTAGGCGAGAACCGCATAGGCACCACCGAACGTGACCACCGCCAGCTTGGAAAAAAACAGCCCCGTGGTCACCAGCACATGATCCTCATAGGTCGCCCAGGCAACTGCCCCGATCGGCGCAAACCAGATGCCCAGCCAGATCGCGATTGTCGCCAATGTCGAAGATGGCCGCACCAGCGCAATTTCCGCCACCGCCATCGCCGGCCGGTTACGCGCCATGTACCAGCCGATCGCCCCGGCAAACGCGATCACCAGCGGGAACGGCGTGTTGAATGCAAACAGTGCGATAAACGCCACCGCCGCGATCCACCAGTCGTGCGGCTGCTTCAGCGCCCGCCTGGAAATCTTCATCAGCGCTTCGACAACGATGATCAGCACCGCCGCCTTGATGCCGAAAAACACCGCTGCGACCACCGCCAGGTTGCCGTAAAAGCCGTAGACGATCGCCAGTCCCAGAACCACCAGCGCGCCCGGCAGCACGAACAGCAGCCCCGCCGCCAGCCCGCCGCGCACCCCGTGCAGCCGCCAGCCGGAATAGGTTGCAAGCTGCATTGCCTCAGGCCCCGGCAGCAGCATACAAAAATTGAGCGCATTGAGAAATTGTTGTTCGCTCAGCCACTTGCGCTCATCCACCACGATACGGTGCATCAGGGCGATCTGCCCGGCCGGACCGCCGAACGACATCACGCCGATGCGCCCCCAAACCTTCAGCGCATCGGCAAAGGCAACCCCCTGCTCCGCCGTGTTCATGATCCTCTCCGGTTCTTGTCCAAGACCTGGTAACCTGCCTCAATCCACCCTTCGAAGCCACCACGCAAATAGCGCGCATCGCAACCAAGCGACCGCAAGGCCTCTGCTGCACCCTGGCTGACCTCATGACCATGCACGCAATACACAACCACCGGCCCGTCGGCCAGATCGGGCCTCCAGTCCGCCGGTGCGCTGTGGTCACGCCACACCGCACCCGGCAACATCGATTCGCTTGCGGCGAACGCGGCCGGCTTGCGCACATCGCACAACTCTGGCCCGCGCCCGGTGGCGATCAATCTGTCGAGTTCAGTGTTTGTAATGTAGCTGGTGCCCATGACCATGCTCTCCCCAAAAAAAGGCTCGAGCAGCGCTTGGGCAACAGGCCTTGAAAAGGGGCGGCTGCGAATGCCCCTGATGCCGGACCAAGACTAGTGCCGCGACAACAAACATGCAATCATCATCGCCTGACTTTGGCGGGGATTGTGATTTGACAGTTCGGGGCAATTTATGTCAGTAATGCTGACATATTATGGAGCACGAGATGCCGCTTGCTGATGTAAGCCTCAACGACAAATACGACCTCACCAAATCGCCCATTTTCATATCCGGCACCCAGGCCATCATCCGCCTGACCCTCATGCAGAAGGCCCGCGACGAAGCGGACGGCCTCAACACCGCGGGATATGTCACCGGCTATCGCGGTTCGCCGGTCGGCGGATTGGACCAGCAGTTCATGCGGGCGCGATCCTTTATCGACGCCGCGCACGTCAAGTTCGAGCCCGGCCTCAACGAGGACCTCGCTGCCACCGCCCTGTGGGGCACCCAGCAGGCCGAGATGCGCGGCGAAGGCGCTTATGACGGCGTGTTCGGCATCTGGTACGGCAAAGGCCCCGGCGTCGATCGCACCGGCGATGTGTTCCGCCATGCCAACTCCGCCGGCACCTCGAAACACGGCGGCGTCCTGGCCCTGATGGGCGACGATCATGGCGCGGAAAGCTCGACCGTTCCGCACCAGAGTGAATTCGCCCTGATGGACGCCATGATGCCGATCCTGCATCCGGCAGGCGTCCAGGAAATCCTCGACTACGGCCAGCTCGGCTTCGCCATGTCGCGCTATTGCGGTTGCTGGGTCGGCTTGAAATGCGTCCATGACAATATCGAATCGACGGCGATCGTCGACGGCTCCATCGACCGCCTGAAGATCGTCACGCCGACCGATTTCGACATGCCGCCGGACGGCCTCAACATTCGCCCGAACGACGACCGCTTCACTCAGGAACAGAGGCTTCACCGCTTCAAGCGCTTCGCCGCAAAGGCCTTTGCCCGCGCCAACCGGATCGACCGGATCGTCTTTGCCGGCGGCAGATCGCCGAAGATCGGCATCCTGTCCACCGGCAAGAGTTATCTCGATGTCCGCCAGGCGCTCGAAGCCCTGCATATCGACGCAGATGCCACCGACAGGCTCGGCATCCGGCTGTTGAAGATCGGCATGGTGTGGCCGCTCGACCCGCGGATCGTGGCGAAGTTCACCAGCGGCCTCGACCTGGTGATCGTCGTTGAGGAAAAACGCTCGCTGCTGGAATCGCAACTGCGCGAGCAGTTGTGCAATGACGCCAAGGCGCCGATCGTCATCGGCAAGAAGGACGAGGCCGACGCGCCGCTGTTCCCCGCCTACGGCACCCTGGAGCCGAACCAGATTGCCGTCGCCATCGCCGAACGGGTTCTCAAGAAGCGCCACAACAAGGCCCTCGCCGAACGCCTGGAGGTCATCCGTGATGCCATGGCCGATGTCCGCAACAGCCCGGAGGCTGATGCGCGCATCCCCTACTTCTGCGCCGGCTGTCCGCACAATTCCTCCACCGTAGTGCCCGAGGGCGGGCGCGGTTACGCCGGCATTGGCTGCCACTGGATGGTGCAGTACATTCCCGAGCGCAACACCGAAGGCGCCACCCACATGGGCGGCGAAGGCGCCAACTGGATTGGCGAAGCGCCGTTCTCCACCCGCAAGCATGTGTTCCAGAACCTGGGCGACGGCACCTACAACCACTCCGGCCTGCTGGCCATTCGCGCCGCGCTGGCATCTGACGTCAACATGACCTACAAGATCTTGTTCAATGATGCCGTAGCGATGACCGGAGGCCAGTCCCACGAGGGCGGGCTGGACGTCCCGACCATCGCCGCCCAGATCCGCGCCGAAGGCATCGAACGCATCGCCATCGTCTCCGATGAACCGGAGAAATACGCCGGCGTGGCGTTCCCCGCCAATGTCTCGTTTCACCATCGCGACGATCTCCAGGCGGTCCAGACCGAATTCATGGCGGTCCGCGGCGTCAGTGCCATCATCTACGACCAGACCTGCGCCGCCGAGAAACGCCGCCGCCGCAAGCGTGGAACCTTTCCCGACCCCAAGCGGCGGGTGTTGATCAACGACCTGGTGTGCGAGGGCTGCGGCGACTGCGGCCTGCAATCGAACTGCGTAGCCGTTGCCCCGCTCGAGACCCCGTTCGGCCGCAAGCGCACCATCGACCAGTCGGTCTGCAACAAGGACTATTCCTGCCTCAAGGGCTTCTGCCCCAGCTTCGTCACCATCGAGGGCGGCGAATTGGTGCGCGGTACCAGCCGCACCGAACAGTCCGGCGGCACGGACTTGTTCCCGATCCTTCCCGAACCGCAGCTCCCGGCATTCGACCGACCCTGGACGGCGATGATCACCGGCATCGGCGGCACCGGCGTGGTCACCGTCGGTCAGCTGCTTGGCATGGCCGCCCGGCTTGAGAACAAGGGCACCGGCATCATCGACATGGCCGGCCTGTCGCAGAAGAACGGCGCCGTGGTCACCCACCTCAAGATCGCCGCCACCCCGGCCGACATCGCATCGATCCGCATCACCGCCGGCGGCGCCGATCTCATCCTCGGCTGCGACATCGTCACCACGGCCGCCGAGCGCATCCTGTCGCGCGCCGCGCGCAGCCGCACCCATGCCGTCGTCAACACCCATGAGCAGATGCCGGCCCAGTTCACCCACGACGCCGATTTCACCCTGCCGTCCGAGCGCATGACCCTTCAGATCGAAACCCGGGTCAAGGAGGGGGCGGCCGATTTCATCGATGCAACGCGCATCGCCACCGCCCTCATGGGAGATTCCATCGCCGCCAACCTGTTCACCCTCGGCTATGCCTACCAGAAAGGCCGCATTCCGGTCAGTGCCGAGGCCATTGTCCGGGCCATCGCCTTGAACGGCGTCGCCGTTGCCATGAACACCAGGGCCTTCGAATGGGGCCGTCGCGCCGCCCACGACCTGCCGGCGGTCGAGGCGGTCATCAGCCGTAATGCGCCGGCGCAGGACGAAACAGCCGAGACCCTTGAGCAGATGATCGCCCGCCGCGTCGCCTTCCTCACCGACTACCAGAACGCCGCCTACGGCGAGACCTACCGCGCCTTCGTCGAGCGGGTCCGCCAGGGCGAGGCGGCGACCAGCCCGAAATCGACGCGGCTGGCTGAGGCCGTCGCCCGCTACCTGTTCAAGCTCATGGCCTACAAGGATGAATACGAGGTCGCCCGGCTCCACACATCGCGCCACTTCGCCGACCGCATCGCGCACAGCTTCACCGGCGATTTCACCGTCAGGTACCATCTCGCACCGCCGTTCATCGCCCGGCGCGATCCGGCAACCGGGCACCTGCGCAAGCACGAGTTCGGGCCATGGATCGGGACCGCATTCGCCATGCTGGCCAAGCTCAAGCGCCTGCGCGGAACGGCGTTAGATCCGTTCGGCTACACCGCCGAACGGCGATGCGAGCGCGCCCTCATCGCCGAATATCGGACCATGCTGGAAGAGGTGATGTCCGGCCTCACCGCAAAAAACCTCACCCTGGCCGTTGATATCGCTGCCACCCCGGAACTCATCCGCGGTTTCGGTCACGTCAAGCAAACCCACCTCGAACAGGCCAAGGCCCGCC
The DNA here is from genome assembly GCA_024639035.1 of Alphaproteobacteria bacterium. Lineage (GTDB taxonomy): Bacteria > Pseudomonadota > Alphaproteobacteria > Rhizobiales > Aestuariivirgaceae > JAHEJE01. The sequence goes on along the minus strand of JAHEJE010000040.1, from coordinate 195 downwards.
AGCACGATCTCATGGCCGCCTGGCGCTCCGGCAAGACCCGGGCGCCGATCGCCCTGGCGGCGGAATAACGCTACCCCCCGGCAGCTAGAGCACTTTTCGATCATACGGGATCACTTGATGGAGCCAAATTCGTTCATATGGCAGGCGCGGTGCGCAGCGCGATGCGGTGCATCGGGCAAGCGCTGCAACGCACCA
>JAHEJE010000302.1 GCA_024639035.1 Alphaproteobacteria bacterium | reverse complement strand
TCGGTGACGTAGTTCCAGTTGATGCGCCGGTCGCGATAGGCCTTGTAGACGCCGGCGGGGATGTGGATCATCAGGTCGCGATCCATCGGGCCGGCTTCGAGAAGCACGACGGTGTTGGCCGGATCGGCGCTGAGTTTGTTGGCCAGCACGCAGCCGGCCGAGCCGGCGCCGATGACGACGTAGTCGGCGGAGCTGGGAAGCGCCATCAGCCGGCCTGAAGCTTTTGATAGGCGCCGCGATAGAAGAGCAGCGGCGTACCCTTGGGATCGTTGTCGAAGCGCAGGACCTCGCCGACAAAGATCACGTGATCGCCGCCGCGATAGGTGTGGGCAACGCTGCATTCCAGAACCGCAAGGCAGTTGGGCAGGATCGGGCAGCCGGTTTCCCAGGTCTCGTAGTCGATGGCCTCCCACTTGTTGGTCTGCGGGCGGGCGAAGCGGTTCGACAGGTCCTCCTGGCCTTCGCGCAGCACATTGACGGCGAAATGGTCGGCGGCGAGATAGGCCTTCATCGAATGGGCATGCTCGCCAAGGCTCCACAGGATCATCGGCGGATCGAGCGAGACCGAGTTGAACGAGCTGGCGGTGTTGCCGATCAGCTCACCGTCGGGACCGACGCAGGTGATGACCGTGACACCGGTGGCAAAGCAGCCAAAGCAGTTGCGCAGGGCACGAGGGTCGAAAGACATGAGCGCGGGAACCTTTTGTTGTCGGCAGTCGCACGGAAGTTAACCGGTTTTGCAAAGGTTTTCGATGGACAATATGCCCCCTGCCCAGGTTTTTGCAGCCATGCCAGTTTATGGGTGACTTTGGCAATTCGGGGTGACGTTGCGGGATGGAAAACGTGAATGACGAAGTGATGGCCGGGCACTTCATCGCCTGGCAATGCCGGCTGCGGCAAATCGCGATGCGCGACGGCGGCGGGCGGCCGAGCCCGGGGATGACGCCGCAGCTGTCGCTGGCCTCCGGCGAGGTGCTGATGCCGGCACTGAAGGTGCTTCTGGTGCCGCGGGACCCGGAAGAAACCACCACGTTCTTCGAATTCCAGGCCCGCAAGAGCAACGACCCGAGGCAGGTCTACGAGGCCGGGCTGAAGTTCCTGCAGGCGGACTACTTCCACAAGCCGGCGCGATTCGAGGACCGGGTGGTGGCGCAATTCGGCGGCGAATCGCAGGCGGCGGAAAGACTGATCGCAACCGACGAATGCCTGCTGACCTTCGAACAGTTCTCGCAAGTGTGGATCCTCGCCTGCACTGCATCACGCCTGCACAACAATGATCCGGCGCGGGCGCACGTATTGGCCCACAACCGGTTGTTCAACCCCAAAATGGCCCCCGATACCCAGGTGCTGAGTTTCCAGCCCGTGTGGGGCAAAGCCCAGGCCCAGCCGATGCCGCCCGGACTCGGGTGAATTCAGCGCCATTGCCGGGGCATTTACCTTAAGTTACCATTCAGGCGCTATTGGCATGATATGTGCTTGTTAAGCGCCGAAGGCAAAGGCCTGCGCCAGGATGAAACGGCGACCGGGCTTGCGATGCATCCATGCCATGGCGAGAGGCGAGACTGAATGATGAAAGCACCGCAGCGAAAAAGGCAGAATGTTGTGTCGCTGGTCAAGGCGGAAGAAGCTGTCGATGTGTCGGTGATCACGCCGATCTATCAGGAGGAAGGCAACGTCGATGCCCTATGCTCCAAGCTGTTTGCGGTTCTCGACGGCATGGGCCGGTCTTATGAAATCATCGCGGTGAACGACGGCAGCACCGACAGATCGCTGGAGCTGCTGAAGGCACAGGCGGCCGGACGCCACGAACTGAAGGTTATCGACCTGGCCCGAAACCATGGCCAGACCGCGGCAATCCAGGCGGGTATCGAATACGCAAGTGGCGCGACGCTGGTTTTCATCGATGCCGATTTACAGAACGATCCGGAAGACATCCCGGTGCTGCTCGACAAGCTGGATGAAGGTTACGACGTGGTCTCGGGCTGGCGCGCCTCGCGCAAGGATGCCGCGATCCGGCGCAACTTCGTCAGCCGCTGCGCCAACTCGCTGATATCGAGAATTTCCGGGGTGCAGCTGCACGATTACGGCTGCACGCTGAAGGCTTACCGGCGCAAGTGCATCAAGGGCGTGAAGCTTTATGGCGAGATGCACCGGTTCATACCGATCTACGCCTCGTGGATGGGCGCCAAGATCACCGAAATGCCGGTGCGCCACCACGCGCGCCAGCACGGAACCTCGAAATATGGCCTGGAACGGATCGCCAAGGTTCTGCTCGATCTGATGGTGGTGATGTTCCTCGACCGGTTCCTGGCCAAGCCGATCTATGTGTTCGGCGGCTTCGGCATCCTGTCGCTGCTGGCCTCGGCCGGCTGTCTGGTGTGGATGCTGGTCTTGAAATACGGCTTCGGGACATCAATGATCGAGACGCCGTTGCCGGTGCTGGCATCGATGTCTTTCCTGGTCGGGATGATGAGCATCTTCATCGGCCTGGTGGCCGAGATCGTGGTGCGAACCTATTTTGAATCGGACGCTGGCCATTCCTACAGAGTTGCCGAAACCATCAACCTGGATACCGATGCCTGATGTGCGGACTTGCCGGCTTTGCCGGTCATGGTGACCGGGCGATCTTAGAGCGCATGACGACCGCGCTGGCCCATCGCGGGCCGGACGGTGAAGGTGTGTTCACCGACGAAGGCAAACGGGTATTTCTCGGTCACCGCAGGCTGTCGATCATCGACATCGCCGGCGGGCATCAGCCGATGTGGAACGAGACCGGCGACGTCGGCGTAATCTTCAACGGCGAGATCTACAACCACGCTGAGCTGCGCACCGAGCTGTTGGCGCGCGGGCACCGGTTCCAGTCTTCGCATTCGGACACCGAGGTGCTGGTGCATGGCTATGAGGAATGGGGCGACGACCTGCCGCTGAAACTGAACGGCATGTTTGCCTTCGTGGTCTATGACAAGCCGGCGGGCGAATTTTTCCTGGCCCGCGACCGGTTCGGCGAGAAGCCGCTGTATTACGCGACGGCGCCCGGCTTCTTCGGGTTTGCCAGCGAGATAACGGCACTGCTCGGCCATCCGGCGGTTTCACGCCAGCTTGACCAGCGTTCGGTGCAAAAGCTGTTTGCCTGGGGCTATCTACCGGCGCCGAACGCACTTTACGAAGGGTGCCGGAAGTTGCCGGGCGGACATTTCGCCCGGCTCGACGTTGCCAGCTTCAAGCTGACGGTGAAGCCATACTGGCAGTTTGAGCTGATGCCGGATGAGGCGCTTGGCGATGGCGACGAGGCGCGGCTGGCCGATGAATTGCGGCATCTCTTGTTTCAGGCGGTTGAGCGCCGGCTGATTTCGGACGTGCCGCTGGGCCTGTTCCTCAGCGGCGGGCTCGATTCAAGCACCGTGCTGGCCGGTGCCTGCGCCGCCCAACCCGATGCCAAGCCGCAAACCTTCTGCATCGGCTTTCA
>JAHEJE010000301.1 GCA_024639035.1 Alphaproteobacteria bacterium | reverse complement strand
GGTGGTTGGCCATGAAAGACAAAACTCTCCTCGGCATGCAGCGACACGGTCAGATCGTGCTCGACATCGGCGAACACCGTGCCGCGCGGGCGTTCCAGGGTGTAGCCCCAGGTGTAGGGCAGCGAGACCGGAAAGGTCGCCGGGACGACCGGCGAGCGGCCTTGAACGAACTCCGGCAGCGGCGCGGCCATGGCGCGGGCGAACTCACGGATCTTGCCGCGCTCGATGTCGATTTCGTAGTCCGGTCCGGTCAGTCCGATCTGATCCTTCAGCGCCATTGCTTCAAGTCTTTCCGGCCAGAACGATCAGCGCGTCGGTGGCAATCGCCTTGCCATCGATTGTCAGCATGACCGGGTTGACGTCGAGCGTTACGATGGTGTCGCTGTTGGCCCCGGCGTAGTCCGCAACAGCCGTGACGGCGGTGCGCAGGCCGGTGTGTCCTTCATAGCCGAGATGGGCCAGGGCTGCATCGAGTATGTGTTCCTCCAGCGGCAGCAGCAGGGTTTCGAAGCGGGCAATCTGTTCAGCAGCGGCACCGCCCAGGCCGATCATCAAGGCCATGCCGAGGGCTGGGTGGCGCTTGATGCCGATGATGATCTCGGCGGCCACGCCGTCAACCATCCGCTCGACCAGCACTCGTGTCACCTGGTGCCCGCCGGCGGCGCTCGCGACGTCATGCGCCATGCGTTCGGCGGCCTGGCAGACGTCTTCAGCTTCGTGCAGGTTCAACCGCACGCCGCCAGCGCGCGCCTTGTGGGCAATGGTCGTGCTGAGCACTTTTAGCGCCACGGGGAAGCCGAGCTTCTCTGCGGCGGCGGGTGCGTCTTCAAGCGCAACGGCGGCGAAATCCGGCGTCACCAGGCCGTATTCCTGCAGTGCCCGCTTGGAGGCAGCTTCATCGAGAATATGGCCCTTCTCATAGCCGTGTCCTTCAAACAATGGCCGCGGCGTCCCGTGTTCGTTCTTGGCGGCATGAATCTCGGCCAGCTTGGCCGAAACCGACAGCGCTTCCATGGTTTCGGCAAAGCCGAGCAGCGGTGCGACACCATTGCGTATCATGTGGCGGCGGAATTCCACCTCCAGTCCCTCCGGCAGGATGCCGGCGACGCTGACCGGAACGCCGAGTTTCTGGCGCACCTCGATCAGCGCTTCAAGCGAGTCGCACCACACCCGATCCAACCCGGCGGCATCGCCGCGTGGCACGTCAATAAAGAACATCACCTGATCCGAAACACCCTCGGCAAAGGCAACGATGGCATCGGCCACGCCGGTGGTGTCCTGCATGGAAATGCCGGTCTTGGCGCGGTAGGGAATGTTGAGATCGATCGGGTTGGCGACCACCACCGTTTCCGGCAAGACTTCGCGCAACCGCGCAGTGTTGTCCGGTGTCGGGTTGGGCAACTCCAATCCAAGCGGCCCGGCGCGGGTGGCGGCCAGGCCGTTCAAACCACCGGAGTAGGAGACGATGCTGACCCGGTTGGCCTTCGGCAGGCCGCCGATGCTGAGCAGCTTCAGGGTTTCGACCAACGCCTTTGGTGACGATACCTCGACGACGCCGAAACGGGCGCAGAACGCCTCCCACAGATCGCGCTCGACCACCATCGAGGCGGTGTGGCTCTGCGCCACTTCGGCGCCTGCCGCCTGATCGCCGCCCTTAAGCGCCACCACCGGCACGCCTTTGGCCATTGCCGCCAGGCAGGCCCGGCCCATCGCCTCGCCGTCGTCCATGCCCTCGACATAAAGGCCGATGGCGTTGACGCGGTCATCTTCCAGCACACCTTCAATGCAGTCGGCCATGCCGATGACCGCCTGATTGCCGGTCGAGATGGCATAGCCGAGCGGAAAGGCCTGTTCGACATTGGTGATGCCGATCAGCAACGCACCGCTCTGTGAGACCATTGCGGCGGCCTTGCTCTCGGGCCGTTCGATATGATTGTCGTCGCCCCACACGGCAGCGGCGTCGAACTGATTGAGTACGCCCATGCAGTTGGGGCCGATCACCGGCATGTTGCCGGCCGCTGCAATCAGCGCGTTCTGACGGGCATTGCCGTCGCCCTTCATTTCCGCAAAGCCGGAGACCATCACCACCGCGCCGCCAGCACCCGCTTTCGCCAGTGCCCTGACTGCCTCGATGCTGCGCTCCGGCGCCAGGCCGATCACTGCTGCATCGGGCGCCTGTGGCAGCTGTTCGATGTATGGCACACAGGCAATGCCTTCGATCTCTTCGGCATGCGGGTTCACCACCCACATCTGGCCGGCATAACCGCCACGGCGGCAGGCGCGGATGGCGCCGGCGACCTGGCTGCCGCCGATGAAGGCGATGCTGCGCGGGCGCAGCAGGCGTGACAGCCTGGCCGGTGCGGCTTTCAGCATCTCAGCCACCGAGCGGGCGCAGCAGGCTGCGCGAGATGATGTGGCGCTGGATTTCAGACGTCCCTTCCCAGATGCGTTCCAGACGGGCGTCGCGCCAGATGCGCTCCAGCGGCAGTTCGTCCATCAGGCCCATGCCGCCATGGATCTGGATCGCCTCGTCCGACACCATCTGCAGCATCTCGGTGGCGTGCAGTTTGGCCATCGCCATGTCCATGTCGGTCACCGTGCCTTCGTCAACTTTCCAGGCGGTTTCCAGCGTTAGTAGCCAGGACGCCCGCATTTGGGTTGCCATGTCGGCGAGTTTGAACGACACGCCCTGGAACTTGCCTATCGGCTGGCCGAACTGTTCGCGCTCGACCGCCCACTGCAGCGAGTGGTCCATGGCCACTTCCGCCCGCCCGACACAGCCCGCGGCAATCTGCAGGCGTGTTGCGCCGAGCCAGGTGTTGGCGACGTCGAAGCCCTTGTGGACCTCACCCAGCACGGCGTCCTTGGAAACCCGGCAGTTGTCGAACTCCAGAATGGCGTTGTTGAAACCGCGGTGGGCGACGTTCTTGTAGCCGTCGCGGATGGTCAGGCCGGGGTGGCCCTTGTCGACGAAGAACGCGGTGATCAGCTTCTTCTTGCCGCGCGGGGTGTCTTCCTCGCCCGAGGCCATGAAGCAGATGGCGAAGTCGGCCCAGTCGGCATAGGAGATGAAGTGCTTGGTGCCGTTCAGCACCCAATCGTCACCGTCCTGTCTGGCGTTCGCCTTCATGCCGCGCAGGTCAGAGCCGGCGCCCGGTTCGGTCATCGCCAGGCAGTCGGATTTCTCGCCGCGCACGCAGGGAAACAGGTACTTTTCGCGCTGCTCGCCGACACACGCCAACAGGGCATTTGACGGACGGCAAACGGTCGTCCAGTGCAGTCCGTAGTTGGTCTTCGACAATTCCTTTTCAAAGCACACCCACGACACCGTATCGAGCCCGGCCCCACCAACGTCCTCGGGCAGGTTGGCAGCAAAAAGCCCGGCCTCAATGGCCTTTTTGCGCAACTCCGGCACCAGTTCCGGCGGGATCACCCCGGTGCGTTCGATCTCGTCCTCATGCGGCTTCATCTCCTTGTCCACGAAGGCCTTGGTGGTCT
>JAHEJE010000300.1 GCA_024639035.1 Alphaproteobacteria bacterium | reverse complement strand
TCCACCGCTGGCGGTGCGTTTCTGGAATGGTTGGAAGGCAAGGAATTGCCTGGAGTTGAAGTCTTGCAAGGGGAATAGGCCCGGCAACGGAACTGGAGGTAGGACACGATGAGCGAACGACTTGAAGATATTGCAGCGGCAATGGTCGCAAAGGGCAAGGGCATTCTGGCTGCCGATGAATCGAGCGGCACCATCAAGAAGCGCTTCGACAGTATCAACGCCGAATCGACAGAGCAAAACCGTCGCGACTACCGCCAGATGTTGTTTGCATCGCGCGCCGCCATGCGCCGCAACATCTCCGGCGTCATTCTGTTCGACGAGACCATCCGCCAGATGGGATCGAACGGCAAGCCGCTGGTCGACCTGATCACCGCCGCCGGCTCGATCCCGGGCATCAAGGTCGATGCCGGCGCCAAGGAAATGGCCGGCCATCCGGGTGAGAAAGTCACCGAAGGGCTCGACGGCCTGCGCGAGCGCCTGCAGGAGTATTACAAGCTCGGCGCCCGTTTCGCCAAATGGCGTGCCGTCATCGACATCGCCGACGGCCTGCCGACCTGGGGCTGCGTCAAGGCCAACGCCCACGCCCTGGCGCGCTATGCAGCGCTGTGCCAGGAGAACGGCATTGTCCCGATCGTCGAACCGGAAGTGGTGATGGACGGTCCGGTCGCCGCCCACGACGCGGACCGCTGCTATGAGGTGACCGAGTGGGTCCTCAACACGGTGTTCGCCGAGTTGTTCGAGGCCCGTGTCATGCTTGAGGGCATGGTTTTGAAGCCGAACATGGTCATCGCCGGCAAGAACGCCAAGAACCAGGCCAAGCCCGACGAGGTCGCCGAGAAGACCGTGCGCTGCCTGAAGTCCACCGTACCGGCCTCGGTTCCCGGCATCGCCTTTCTGTCCGGAGGCCAAAGCGACGTCGAGGCCACCGAGCACCTGTCGCTGATGAACGCCATGGGCCCGCTGCCGTGGAACTTGACGTTCTCCTACGGCCGCGCCCTGCAGGCCGCCGCCCTGAAATCCTGGAGCGGCAAGCCGGGCAACATCGCCAAGGCCCAGAAGGCCTTTGCCCACCGGGCGCGGATGAACGGCCTGGCGGCGCGGGGCAAATGGTCCAAGACGGAAGAAAAGAAAAAGGCGGCTTGAACCGTTCAACCCGTCAGGTGGCCATATGCAGCATCGCGCCATCGCGTTATGGATGGCGCGAAGCACCCCTGATCCGACCGGTGATTTGTCATGCCGCCCCAATGCCGCCTATTTCTCGTTGCACCGTCGACCGCTGATCCACAGGCGCTGGCCGCCTGCCTGACCGCGGCACTTGCGGCGGGAGATGCCGCCAGCCTGCTGATCGCGCCGGACAAGGCGCTGGTTCGCGGACTGATGCCCATCGCACGCGCAAAGGACGTTGCGGTTCTGATCGACACCGACGCACAGCTTGCAGTGGATCTGGATGCCGATGGCGTGCACATCGCCGCCGACCGCCAGGCTTACGATGCGGCACGGCAGACCGTCGGCGCCGGACGCATCGTCGGCGTCGACTGCCAAACCGCGAGACACAACGCCATGGAATGCGCCGAAGCTGGCGCTGACTACGTGATGATGGACGAAACTTTTCGAATGCCGCAAGGCGACACTTTGATCTCCTGGTGGGCATCGGTCATGCAGGTGCCCGTTGTCGCCAGCCACCCCGGCGATGCCCGAACCATCGGCCAACTGGCGGCAACCGGCGCTGAATTCGTCCGCCCGCACGACAGCATGTGGCAAACGCCCGACCAGGCCGCAGCCATCGTCTCCGCAGCCAACCGTGCGATCGCCGAGGCGCTGGCATGAAACGCCTCATCGCAGTCGGCCTGGCCTGCATGCTTGCCGTTTCGGCCGCCCAAGCCACCACCTTCGAAGAGGCCGTGGCCCTCTATCAGGACAAGAACTACGCCGACGCATTTCAGGTCGCGCGGCCACTGGCCGAAAAAGGCAACGCCGAGGCCCAGGTCATGCTGGCGACGCTTTATGAAAACGGCCGCGGCACCGAAAAGGACATGTCGCAGGCCGTGTCCTGGTATGGCGCCGCCGCCAGCCAGAACCATTTCGGCGCCATGTTCGCGCTCGGCATGATCTATCTGGAAGGGCGCACCGGCACCCGCGATCTCGGCCAGGCGCAGAAATGGATCCGCAAGGCCGCCGAGGCCGGTCATCTGCCGGCCCAACATGCGCTGGGCATGTACTACACCGGGCTTGCCGGCTCCGATCCCGATTGGGCCAAGGCCCGCGTGTGGCTGACAAAGGCCGCCGACGCCAACCTCGCCGACGCCCAGTACAATCTCGGCCTGTTGTATCTTCAGGGCCACGGTGTGGAAAAGAACCTCACCACAGCCAGCGAATGGTTCAAGAAAGCGGCCCTGCAGGGACTGCCGCATGCTGCACTCGACTATGGCGTCCTGGTGTTTCGTGGCGACGGCGTTCAAAAGGACGAAAAGATCGGCGTCCAGTGGATCGTCTTTGCCGCCAACGCCGGCAATCCGATTGCCCAGAACCGCGCCGCACGGGCCTATGCAACCGGCCGCGGCGTTGCCCAGGACATCGTGCAGGCCGCCAAATGGCACACTCTGGCGATCAAAGGCGGCCGGCCGGACGACTGGCTCGACAACGCGATCAAGCAACTGTCTCGCGACCAACGCAAGCTGGTTGATGAACTCGTGTCGAAGTTTCAGCCCTCAAACGCACTCGGCAAGCCGGTAAAGTAGACCCGGTCAGGTAGGCAGAGCGCCGCGTCAGTTCTTCAGCAGGCACTTGTCTGCATCGGCCTCATCGGCCACCGCGATAGCCAACCGCCGGCGCTTTTCCAATTCAACAACGATACTGCGCACAGGTTCGGCGAGGTCGGAGAGACTTTCATCTTCTGCCATGCAACGCCGGATTCGGCTGAGTTCGTCGATCATTTGCGGCACCGTTAGTGTTTCTATGCTGTCGAGCTTGGCATTCGCCAACAGCTCTTCAAAAATACCCAGTTTCACCATCACGCACCCCAACCCCGTTCCTGGTTGGAGTCATTAAGTGCATATTGGCGGACGCAAGAATGTGCGAAATACCACAAATCACCACGATACCTGCCTTGTCGCGGTCACATTTTGGACGCCATCGCAGGCGGATCAGCGCGACGACGCCATCCGGCAGGTCATGTAGATACCATCGATGAGAACCCAGGCGGCAAATCCGATATACCAAACCAGGCTGGCCAGCCCGAGGCTTTTGAAATCGGCCCCGCTCTTGCTCAGCAATCCACCGTGCATGACGCGGCCGGCCTCACCAATCAGCGCGAAAATCAGCATCATTCCGATGATCATGCTGACCACGCCGAATGCCGAACCCATCTTGAAATGGCCCAGATAGAACCGGTGCGCCCCGAAGCCCCCGAGAAACAACCACAAGGGAACTGCGATCCACAACGACTTGTCCGAAGCATATTGCGACCCCAATCGGACATCGAAGACATCATCATCATCGCGCCACAATCCGAACAGGCCACCGCCGCC
>JAHEJE010000299.1 GCA_024639035.1 Alphaproteobacteria bacterium | reverse complement strand
TCGGTCTCCGATATTTCGGTCCCCGCGGCCAGCACCAGATCGGCATCCATGATGATGCGCGTCGCATCCGGCTGCGGCAGCAATGCGCCGGCGTTCTGCCCATGGCTTTCCGGGATGCAGCCTTTGCCGGCATTGGTGGTGAAGACAATCGCGCCGGTCGCCTCGGCGATCCGCTCAATGGCATCGCCGGCCCGGCGCGCGCCGCCGCCGGCGATAATCACCGGCCTTGCCGCGCTCTTCAGCATTCCCGCTGCTCTGTCGATATCGTCGGCCCGCGCGGCCGGCAGACCCGGCAGCGCGCGCGCCTGCCAGACCCCGTCAGCGGGAGCGCTGAGTACGTCGATGGGAATTTCAATGTAACCGGGCCGCGGCCGCCGGCTGGCGAACGCGGCAAAGCCATCGGCGATGATGTCCTGCACGTCGCGCCCGGTATAGGCCCGTGCCGCGCGCCGGGTCACCGTGGCCGCAGCGCCGCGCTGGTCCTGCATCTCATGCAGCCGGCCACGGCCCTGGGCGGCATCGCCGACATCGAGCGTGCTGGCGACGACCAGCACCGGCACCGAATCGGAATAGGCCTGCCCGAGCGGTGTCATGATGTTGGTCAGGCCCGGCCCGGTGATGATGAAACACACACCGGCCTTGCCGGTCGCACGGGCATAGCCGTCGGCCATGAAACCGGCGCCCTGTTCGTGACGTGGCAGAATGTGGCGAATGCCCGAACGCGGCAACGCCCGGTACATCTCGACGTTGTGCACACCCGGAATACCGAAAACCGTATCGACGCCGTAGCCCTCGAGCAGCGGCACGATCGCCTCGCCAATGGATATTTCTGAACCCGACATTGCCGCAATCCCCTCTCGCCGTGCTGTTCGTCAGCCGACTATTGCCGCTGAAACAGCCTCGGCGCAACAATTATTATACAACTGTACAACAACCATCTCACCGAAGCCGCGCCGGCGCCAGAGCGGCAGCTGACACGCCTGCCCGCGCGATATCCTGCGGGACATCGGCTCCAGCGATCAGCGCCGCCGCGGTGCGGGCCATCGCAGGCGCAGTCTGGATGCCATAACCACCCTGCCCGGCCAGCCAGAAAAACCCGTCTGCATCGGTGTCGAACCCGACCACCGGATCGCCGTCGGGCGCAAAGCTGCGCAGGCCGCCCCAGGTGTGCTCGACCCGGGTCACCTCGATGTCGATGGTGTCTTGCAGATGCTCGATGGCCTCGGCGATCAGCATGTCATCGGCCCAGGCATCATGTGCCTCGACCGGCGTTTCATCGGCCGGCGAGACCATCAGTTTGCCGCTGTTGGGCCGAAAATAGAAGGTTTCGCCGGCACCGAACGCCAAGGGCCAGGCGGAAATGTCCCAATCGGCGGGCACCGGCACCAGCGCCGCGCTGCGCCGTTTCGGCGTGATCCCCAGGGCAGCGATACCGGCCATCGCCGCAACCCGGTCGGCCCACGCTCCCGCCGCGTTCACCACGGTCGCGGCATGAAACGCACCGGCCGGCGTTTCGATCTGCCACTGCCCGCCGCGCCGGCTCAGCGCCTGCACCTCGGCGTTCAGCACCACGGTGCCGCCAGCCTTGCGCAACGACCGCAAGAAGCCCTGATGCAGGGCATCGACATCGATGTCCTCGGCCCCGGCCTCATAGGCCGCGGCAACCAGCTTGTCGGTCCTCAGCGGCGGAATCAGCTCCCTGGCCCTGTCCAGCGTTATTTCCTGCAGACCGTCGGAGATCGCCTGGTCGATATGGTGTTCGTCGCCGGCCCCGGCGACCATCATCTCGCCGCGTGGCGAGATCAGTGGATGGGCACAGAAGCCCTCCGGCGGGGCGCGAAAGAACGCTTCGCTGGCCCGGGTCAGGGCGCGAATGACCGGCGGGCCGTAGCTCGGCACGAAGGTCGCCGCCGAGCGCCCGGTGGTGTGGTAACCCGCCACGCTCTCCATCTCCAGCATGGCGACGCTGTTGCCGTGGCAAAGCTCGGCCGCAACCGATGTCCCCGCGATGCCGGCACCGATGACGATGATATCGAAAGAAACTGACATATAACCTCGCCGTTGATCGTGGATTTCACATTGCAAGCAGCAAGGCGGTGTTTCAATCTGTATTTTTCGGGATTCACCAGGAGCAATCGGATGAGTGACGCGGTTCTGCATTTTTCACTGAGCGAATACGATCAGCGCATAGCCAGGGCCCGCGCCGCCATGGCGGCCCGCGGCCTCGACCTGATCATCGTTTCCGACCCCTCGAACATGGCCTGGCTGACCGGCTACGACGGCTGGTCGTTCTACGTCCACCAGGCGGTTCTTCTCGGACTGGAAGGCGAACCGGTGTGGTGGGGCCGGCTGATGGACGGCAACGGCGCCAAGCGCACCGCCTTCATGCACCATGACAACATCGTCGGATACCCGGACCACTACGTGCAATCGACCGAGCGCCATCCGATGGACCACCTTTCACAGGTCATCACAGAGCGCGGCTGGGACAAGGCATCGATCGCCGTTGAAATGGACAACTACTGGTTTACCGCAGCGGCCTATGCTTCACTGACGGCCCATCTGCCGAACGCGAAGTTCTGCGATGCCCTGGGCCTGGTCAACTGGCAGCGGGCGATCAAGAGCGCCAACGAAATCACCTTCATGCGCCGCGCCGCGCGCATCGTGGAAAAGATGCACGCCCAGATCGTCGAGCTGGCCGAACCGGGGTTGCAAAAACACAAGCTGGTTGCCGAGATCCAACGCACCGCGGTGCTCGGCGCCGACGGCCATTGGGGAGATTATTGCGCCTTCGTTCCGATGCTGCCGTCGGGCATGGATGCCACGGCACCGCACCTGACCTGGGACGACCGCCCGTTCAAGACCGGTGAAAGCACCTTCTTCGAGATCGGCGGCTGCTACCGGCGCTATCAGTGTCCGCAGTCGCGCACCCTGTTCCTCGGCAAGGTGCCGCAGAAATATCTCGATGCCGAAAAGGCGGTTCTCGATGCCGTCGAGGCCGGGCTCGAGCAGGCCAGGCCCGGGAACCGCTGCGAGGACATCGCCAACGCCTTCAACGCCACCCTCGGCAAGCATGGTTTCGTCAAGGACTCGCGCTGCGGTTATGCCATCGGTCTGTCCTATCCGCCCGACTGGGGCGAGCGCACCATGTCGTTCCGCGCCGGCGACAGATCCGAGTTGAAGCCCGGCATGACGTTCCATTTCATGCCGGCCCTGTGGCTCGACGACGGCGGGCTGGAAATCACCGAACCGATCCTGATCACCGAGACCGGCGCCGAATGCCTGTGCACCACCGAGCGCAAACTGTTCGTCAAGGACTGACCGCCACACGATATGCTGAAGATCATATGTTTGCTTTTGCCGGCCTTTCGGCGGAACCACCGGCCAGATATTTCTGCGCCGCATCGGCTGACCACGGCTAGAGCACTTTTCGATCATACGGGATCACTTGATGGAGCCAAATTCGTTCATATGGCAGGCGCAGTGCGCAGCGCGATGCGGTGCATCGGGCAAGCGCTGCAACGCACCAGATGGGCGA
>JAHEJE010000298.1 GCA_024639035.1 Alphaproteobacteria bacterium | reverse complement strand
AGCAGGGTGAAAAGAAACATCAGGGCAATGCCATGGAGCACCAGTGCTGCCGGCCATGCAGGCCATGCCTGCATCACCCATGACCCGGTCGCAGCCAGCAGCGCCAGATGGCCGAACAGATGGATCAGCCCGGCAGCGTTGGACCTGGACAACAGATATCTCCGGTCCGCGTCGCTGAGCCCGGCAATGATTTCCCGGTGGGTGGTTTCGCTCATCTCAAGAAGCTGGCCAACCGCAACGCCGTTGTCAACGGTCTCGGAATCGCCGAAACAGGGAAAGGTTTCATCTGTCGATTCGCCAAAAACAGGCTATAAAACGGGAATGCTGAGCGCCTTATCGATCCGCAACATCGTCCTGATCGAGAAGCTGGATATCTCCTTGTCGGCGGGGTTGACCGTGCTGACCGGCGAAACCGGGGCCGGCAAGTCGATCCTGCTCGATGCGCTGGGGCTGGCCCTTGGCGCGCGCGGCAATGCTGCGCTGGTGCGGGCGTCGGCAGACCAGGGCATGGTCACCGCCGCATTCGATCTGCCGTTGTCGCATCGGGTCTTTGAGTTGCTGCGCGATCATGGCGTTTCCGCCGATGATGGACTTGTCGTCCGTCGCATTCAAACGGCCGGCGGCCAGAGCAAGGCTTTCATCAACGACCAGCCGGTCAGTGTCAGTCTCCTGCGCCAGGTCGGGGCCCGGCTGGTGGAAATTCACGGTCAGCATGACGACCGGGCGATGATCGACCCGGGCGAACACCGCCGGCTGCTCGATGCCTTCGCCGGCTTGCAACCTGCCGTGCAAGAAGTGACCGGCGCTTACCAGGCCATGCGCGCCGCCGAGGAGGAACTTGAAGCCCACCGCCGGCTGATTGCCCGGGCCGAGGCCGAGCGCGCCTATCTCGAACATGTCAGCCAGGAACTCACCGAGTTGGCGCCGCAGGCCGGTGAGGAGGAAGCCTTGGCCAGCCGCCGCCAGGTCATGATGCATGCCGAGCAATTTGCCGAAAGCATCGACGAGGCCCTGTCAGCACTCCGCGATGACGCAGCGCTGGACACCCGTTTGAGCGCGGCTTTGCGCAAGCTGGAACGGCGCCGCGACCAGGCCGCAGGTCTGCTCGATGACGTCTGCCAGGCCCTGGACCGGGTCATGACCGAAGTGGGCGAGGCCGTGTCGGTGCTTGGCACGGCACGCCGCGGTCTGGATTTCGATCCGCACGATCTGGAAAAAACCGAAGAGCGGCTGTTTGCCCTCAAGGCGGCGGCCCGCAAGCACAATGTTGCCGTCGATGCCTTGCCGGCGTTGGCTGAAAAGTTTGCCGGCGATCTTCAGGCCATGGCCGACGGCGGACGCAAGCTTGAAGACTTGAGCGTTGCTGCCGACACCGCCCGCAGTCACTACCTCGACCTGGCCGGCGCACTGAGCGTAAGGCGGACCGAGGCGGCTGACAGGCTCGATACCGCTGTTGGCCGCGAGCTGGCACCGTTGAAACTTGAGCGCGCCCGCTTCCGCACATCGATCACCAACGATGCCGGGCAGGGGGGTGCTCACGGCATCGACCGGGTTGAATTTCTCGTCACCGCCAATCCGGGAACGCCTCCGGCTCCGCTTGCCAAGGTGGCCTCGGGCGGTGAGCTGTCGCGGTTTCTCCTCGCCTTGAAGGTCATCCTGGCCGCCAAGGGCTCGGCCCCGACCCTGATTTTCGACGAGATCGATACCGGCGTCGGCGGTGCCGTGGCTGACGCCATGGGTCAGCGTCTTGCCCGGTTGGCCGACGGGCTCCAGGTGATCTCCGTGACCCATTCGCCGCAGGTCGCCGCTCGCGCCGGCCAGCATCTGCTGATCTCGAAGATGGAAACCGTGGGCGATGGCGATGAACGCATGGTCACCCGCGTGATCGAACTGGCCAGCGACAGCCGGCGCGAGGAAATCGCCCGCATGTTGTCCGCCGCCGAGGTCACCGGCGAGGCCCGCGCCCAGGCCGAGCGGCTGTTGTCGGGAACCGGCTAGGCCATGGAACACTTGCGCGAAAGACCGGTGGACGCGTTGACGCCGGAACAGGCCCTTCAGGAACTGGCCGCCCTGGCAGCTGAGATCGCCCACCACGATCAGGCCTATCACGGCGAGGATTCCCCACTCGTTTCGGATGCGGAATATGATGCCTTGCGCTTGCGCAACGAGGCGATCGAGGAACGGTTTCCCGACCTTGTCCGTGAAGACACACCCTCAAGCCGGGTTGGCGCGGCGCCTTCGGAGAAGTTTGCCAAGGTTCGCCATGCGGTGCCGATGCTGTCGCTCGGCAATGCCTTTGCGCCGGAGGATGTGAACGAGTTCGCCAAGACGATCCGCCGCTTTCTGTCGCTTGGCGAAGACGATCCGCTGGCCCTTACCGCCGAACCGAAGATCGATGGCCTGTCGATTTCGCTGCGCTACGAGGCCGGCCGGCTGGTACAGGCCGCGACCCGTGGCGATGGCGCCGAGGGCGAAAACGTCACCGCCAACGTGCGCACCATCGCCGACGTGCCCGAACAGGTAACGGCGGCAGAGTTCCCGGACGTGTTTGAAGTGCGCGGCGAAATCTATCTGTCGCATAGCGACTTCGCCGCCATCAACGAGGCCCAGAGTAAGGCCGGTGCCAAGACCTTCGCCAACCCGCGCAATGCCGCTGCCGGGTCGCTGCGCCAGCTCGATCCTGCGATCACCGCTGCCCGGCCGTTACGGTTTTTTGCCTATGCCTGGGGCGAGGTGTCTTCGCTGCCCGGCGAAACCCAGCTTGAGGTGCTGATGGCATTGCGCGCCTGGGGGTTTCCGGTCAATCCGTTGACCGAACATTGCGCTGACGTTGCCGCGGCGCTCGCCCATTACGCCGAGATCGAAAAGCAGCGCGCCGGCCTTGGCTACGACATCGATGGTGTGGTCTACAAGGTCAACCGCCTCGACTATCAGGACCGTCTCGGTTTTCGCTCGCGCACGCCGCGCTGGGCGGTGGCGCACAAGTTCGCCGCCGAACGGGCCTTCACGGTTCTTGAGGATATTGAAATCCAGGTCGGCCGCACCGGTGCCCTGACCCCGGTCGCCCGCCTCAAGCCGGTCACCGTCGGTGGCGTCGTGGTCTCCAATGCCACCCTGCATAACGAAGACGAGATTGCCCGCAAGGATGTGCGCATCGGTGATACCGTCGTTGTGCAGCGCGCCGGTGACGTCATTCCCCAGGTCCTCGAACATATTCCCCAGGCACGCCCGGCGAACAGCGTGCCTTTCGATTTTCCCCACCTGTGCCCGGCCTGCGGCAGCCATGCGGTCCGCGACGTCAATGACAAGACCGGCAAGGTCGATGCCGTGCGGCGGTGCACCGGCGGGCTTGTCTGCCCGGCCCAGCGCGTCGAGCGCTTGAAGCACTTCGTCTCGCGCAACGCATTCGACGTCGAAGGCCTTGGCGACAAGGTGGTGCAGGCGTTCTACGACGATGGCCTGATCGCCTCGCCGCAGGATATCTTTACCCTGGAGGTTCGTGACAGCAGGGCGCTGAAGCAGTTGAAGAACCGTGAGGGATGGGG
>JAHEJE010000297.1 GCA_024639035.1 Alphaproteobacteria bacterium | reverse complement strand
CATCCTGCCGCAGGCGTTGAAGATTTCCATTCCGGGTATCGTCAACAGCTTCATCGGCCTGTTCAAGGACACGACCCTGGTGCTGATTATCGGCATGCTCGACCTGCTCGGCCTCGGCCGTTCGGCGCTCGCCGATTCGAAATGGAACGGTCTGTCGAGCGAGGTCTATATCTCGGTGGCGCTGTTCTTCTTCATCTGCTGTTTCAGCATGTCGCGCTACTCGCTCTATCTTGAGCGCAAACTTGAAACCGGCCACCGGTCGTAGCCCGCGTAACGGAGACAAGAAAATGGCTGCAGTCGAGAAAACAAAAGCCTCGATGGGTTCCAGCATCGACGCCGATGCCGAGCCAATCATCCGGATCATCGGGATGCACAAGTGGTATGGCGACTTCCATGTGCTCAAGAACATCCATCTGGATGTGAAACCGAGCGAGCGCATCGTCATTTGCGGCCCGTCCGGTTCGGGCAAGTCGACGCTGATCCGCTGCGTCAACCGGCTGGAGGACCACCAGCAG
Source organism: Alphaproteobacteria bacterium (assembly GCA_024639035.1). Lineage (GTDB taxonomy): Bacteria > Pseudomonadota > Alphaproteobacteria > Rhizobiales > Aestuariivirgaceae > JAHEJE01. Next base: position 3,036 of record JAHEJE010000297.1, on the reverse strand, counting down.
GGGCAGATCATCGTCGACGGCAACGAACTGACCTCGAACGTGAAGAACATCGAGGCGGTGCGCCGGGAAGTCGGCATGTGTTTTCAGCATTTCAATCTGTTTCCGCACATGACCATCCTGGAGAATTGCACCTATGGCCCGGTGTGGGTCCGACATATGCCCAAGAAAGACGCCGAAGAGCGGGCTATGTATTTCCTTGAAAAGGTCCGTATCCCGGATCAGGCGAGCAAATATCCCGGCCAGCTTTCCGGCGGCCAGCAGCAGCGTGTGGCGATTGCCCGCTCTTTGTGCATGGACCCCAAGATCATGCTGTTCGATGAGCCGACCTCGGCCCTCGACCCGGAAATGATCAAGGAGGTGCTGGAAACCATGGTGGAGCTGGCCGAGACCGGCATGACCATGCTGTGCGTCACCCATGAGATGGGATTCGCTCGCGAGGTGGCCGACCGGGTGATCTTCATGGATGGCGGCGAAATCATCGAAGAAAACCAGCCCGAGCCGTTCTTCAGCGATCCGCAGCACGAACGCACCCAGATGTTCCTCAGCCAGATCATCCATTAGGTCCAGTGTCTGAATTGCGTTGCGCTTGAGGCGTTTCGGCGCCGGCACATGTTCGCGGATCGGATCGCTTGTGCTATAAGACGGCCTTGAAACGCGGCAATCCTAAATTTCTCGTGAGTATCGATGTCTTTCAATCGTGACGATCTCGACTTTGCGACCGAATACAATTCAGCACTGCACAAGGGGCCACCGACCAAGACCTTGGTGTTCCTTGGCGTCATTGCGCTGATGTTCCTGTCATTCATCGTGTGGGCAAGTTGGGCGCAGCTCGACGAGGTGACCCGCGGCGAAGGGCGGGTGATCCCGTCGAGCAAGAACCAGGTGGTGCAGAGCCTGGAGGGCGGTATCGTCAAGGAATTGAAGATCCGGGCCGGCGATCTGGTCAAGAAGGGCGACATTCTCCTGCGCATCGACGATACCGGCTTTTCATCCAATCTCGGCGAGTTGCGCGCCAAGCAGAACAGTCTTGCCGCGCAGATTGCCCGGCTGCGCCATGAACTGACGGCGGAAATCGGGGCGCAGCTGGTGTTTGTCCCTGACCTGATGAAGCTTGCGCCTAGAACCGTGGCGGCGGAAATGCAGCTGTACGATGCCCGGCAGCGAAGCCTGCGGTCGCAGATCAATGTTCTCAACGAGCGGGTCAGCCAGCGTCAACGCGAACTGTCCGAGCTCGAAGCCAACATGACGCGCATCTCCGAGAACCTCAAACTGGCCAGGCAGGAAGAGGCGATCAAGGCGCCGCTGGCCAAGCGCGGCATCGTTCCCAAGACCGACGTGCTGCGGCTGAAGCGCGAGATCGCCGACCTTGACGGTCAGCTCAAGACCTCCGCCCAAGCCGTGCCGCGCCTGCAGGCCGCCATTCGCGAGGCCGAGGCGCTGATGCGCGAGCAGACCCTGAAATTTCGCCAGGAGGCGCAAGCCGAGTTCAGCCAGCGCACGGCGGAAATGGCGATCGTCGAGGAAACCCTGCGTGCGGCCCGCGACCGCGTTGTCAGGGCCGATGTGCGCTCGCCGGTCGACGGCATCGTCAACGCGCTGAAGGTCAACACGATCGGCGGCGTCGTGCGGGCCGGCGAGACCCTGGTCGAGATCGTGCCGCTGGAAGAGTCGCTGCTCATCGAAGCCAAGGTGCGCCCGGCGGACATCGCCTTTGTCCATCCCGACCAGCCGGCGCTGGTCAAGATCACGGCTTATGATTTCTCGATCTACGGCGGCCTTGAAGGTGTCGTCCAGAACATCTCGGCGGACAGTTCGATCGACGAGGTTTCGCGCGAGGTTTTTTATTTGGTGACGATTAAAACTTTATCAAACCAATTAGGCGAGCAGAAAAACAAACTCTCTATCATCCCCGGCATGGTCGCAAGTGTCGACATCCTGACGGGGAAGAAGAGTGTCCTGGATTATTTGCTCAAACCAATCAATAAGGCCAGAGCAGAAGCCCTCAGAGAAAGATAAAAATAGAAATTACTCTGAAACACTTCTCGAACCATCCTACAACTACCAAAACGATACAAATTCCCGCTGCTTTCAGGCCATCCGCTCGCAATTGCCGAAGTGGGCCGGGCTGATCATGGGTGCTGCACTTCTGTCGGCGATGTCGATGCAGGTCGCAAACGCCCTACCCCTGAAGCCGGGCCAGATGGAAACAGCGGCCAAGGCCAAGGGCGGCAGCGCAAGGGCGTTCAACGTCTTCGGCAGCCTGGAACTCAGAACCAAATCCAAGCGCTACACCAGGCAATGGAACCGGGTCCTCAAGCGGGTCCGTGCGGAAACAAGGACCTACAGAGCCTGCGATGCCGGAAATTCGAACTGTCACCGCAAGGTTCGCGCCTGGCGCAAATCGATCAAGAAGATGTCACATCTGAAGGGCTGGAAGCTGCTGGCGGCGGTCAACGGCAAGATGAACAAGCTTGTCCGCTATGCCGACGATGCCAAGCAGTTCGGCCGCCAGGACCACTGGGCCTCGCCGATCGAAAGCCTCACCGGCCGTGGCGACTGTGAAGATTATGTCATCCTGAAGTATTTCAGCCTGATCGAGTTGGGCGTACCGGAAGATCAGATGCGCATCGTGATCGTGCGCGATACGGTCCGGGCCATCGGACACGCCGTGCTGGCGGTCCGCCAAGGCGGCAAGACCTACATCCTCGACAGCCTGCGCAGCCGTCCCCAGCTTCACAGCTCGGTCAAGCGCTACAAGCCGTTCTACTCACTGAACCGCAAGGGAAGCTGGGTCAACGTGGCAGCGCGCAAGCGCAGATCGAAGGTGGCGGCGGTTCGCCTGCCGAAACAAACGCCGCAGCAGGCCCAGGCGATGCTGCCCGACTATGCCAAGAAGCAGGCCGGAGCCCGGGCAATCGCCCTTCGCGGTTCGATCACCAATCCAAACCCGATCCAGTAGTCCAAGCGGACTTAACCGAAAGTCAACACTTGTCGACCATGGTTATGGTTAACAGTTGGTTTGTCAGTTCAGCGTTT
>JAHEJE010000296.1 GCA_024639035.1 Alphaproteobacteria bacterium | reverse complement strand
ACAATCCGGCTTTCTTCCTCAGCCATCCGGCTCAGATCCTCCAAGTCTGGCAGGGTGGCATGTCGTTTCACGGCGGCTTCCTCGGTGTGGTGGTCGCCTGCCTCGCCTATGGCCGCCGCCATGGCATCGGCCTTGACCAATTGCTTGATCTGGGCGCCGCCAGCGTACCGATCGGCCTTGGTCTCGGCCGGCTCGCCAATTTCATCAACGCCGAGCTTTATGGCGCACCGACCAACCTGCCCTGGGGCATTGTGTTTCCCGGCGGCGGGCCGGAGCCACGTCACCCAAGCCAGCTGTATGAGGCGTTTCTGGAGGGTTTGCTGCTGTTCCTGGCCGTCAGGATAGCCACCCACACCTTCAAGGTGCTGCCCCGACCGGGTGCTGCATCGGGCGTGTTTGCCATCGGTTACGGTCTGTCGCGGGTGATCGTCGAGTTCGTCCGCGAGCCCGATGCCCATATCGGTTATCTCGCCGGCGGTTGGCTGACCATGGGCATGGTGCTGTCGCTGCCGCTGATCGCCGTCGGCGTGTGGCTAAGCCTGCGCGCGCGGAGCATAGCATGACACCGCTCGAACGTGAACTGACCGCGATTATCCGCCAGGACGGCCCGCTGACCATCGAGCGCTACATGGCCCTGTGCCTCGGCCATCCCGAGCATGGCTACTACATGTCGCGCGACCCCTTCGGCCGCGGCGGCGATTTCACCACCGCCCCGGAGGTCTCGCAGATTTTCGGCGAGTTGATCGGCATCTGGTGCATTTCGACCTGGCAGATGATGGGCACCCCCGGCGAGGTGCGCCTGGTCGAGATCGGCCCCGGCCGCGGCACCCTGATGGCCGATCTGCTGCGCGCCTCAAAGGTCATGCCCGGTTTCGCCGAGAGCATCACCGTTCATCTGGTCGAGACCAGCCCGACGCTCAAGGCAGCGCAGGCCCGCACGCTGGAACGCAGCGGCATCGACATTGCCTGGCACGGCCATCTCGATGAGATACCACCCGGCCCGGTGCTGATCGTTGCCAACGAGTTCCTCGATGCCCTGCCCGTCCGCCAACTGCAATTGACCGAAACCGGCTGGCACGAGCGCATGGTTGGTCTGGCCAGCGACGGCGAAAGCCTGCAGATCGGTTTGTCCGCCGATCCACTGCCGGCAGCACTCGTCCCCGACTGGGCCGCCGGTGCCGATGTTGGCGCCATCGCCGAATTGTGCCCGGCCCGCGATGCCTATTGCCGCGCCATCGCGGAACGCCTTGCCACTGCACCGGGTGCCGGCTTGTTCATTGACTACGGTCACTCAATCTCCGGGACCGGCGATACCGTCCAGGCGGTCCGCAAGCATCGCAGCGTCGACATCCTGCACCAGCCGGGCAATAGCGACCTCACAGCCCATGTCGACTTCCAGCGCGCCGCCCGGATGTTCACCGCAGCCGGCCTGAACGTCTACGGTCCCATCACCCAGAGCCGTTTCCTGGCCGGCATGGGGCTGGCCGAACGGCTTGACATCCTGACCAAACGCGGCGATGCCCGGCGCCGCATGTCATTGCGCAGTGCCGCCCAGCGTCTTGTCGCCGGCAACCAGATGGGGCAATTGTTCAAGGTCCTGGTCGCCACCCACCCCGACGTACCCGAACCGGCACCGTTCGCACAAATGGCCGAGGCAGCGAAATGATGATCGAAGCCCCCCAGCTGAAATCCGTCACCGGCATCCGCCACGGCTTTTTCACCCGCCAGGGCGGTCACTCACGCGGCCTCTATGCCGGCCGCAACACCGGACTTGGCTCCGACGACGACCGCGCCAAAGTTCTCGCCAACCGGGCCCAGGTTCGCGACGCATTGGGCGCCGCCGCGCTTGTAACCCCCTATCAGCATCACAGCCCGGATGTGGTGATCGTCACCGAGCCATGGGGCGATGGCGACCCGCCTAAGGCCGATGCGCTGGTGACCAGCGCCCCAGGCGTTGCCATTGCCATCAACACCGCCGACTGCACCCCTGTACTTTTTGCCACCACCGACGGTAGCATCATCGGTGCAGCCCATGCCGGTTGGAAGGGTGCTGTCGATGGCGTGCTCGATCAGACCGTTGCCGCTATGGAAGGTCTCGGAGCCGAGCGCAAAAACATTCGAGCTGCCATCGGGCCGACGATCTCGCAGGCCAATTATGAGGTCGGTCCCGAGTTCCGCGACCGGTTCCTTTCAGCCCATGCCGACAGTGAAGCCATGTTCACGCCGTCAACCCGCGACGGTCATCACATGTTTGACCTGCCGGCCTTCGTCCGCACCCGCCTCGAAGAATTATCGCTGAAAGCGATTGAAGACGTCAGCCTGTGCACCTATGCCGACGAGGACCGCTTCTTCAGCTACCGGCGCACCACCCACCGCGGCGAGCCGGACTATGGCCGCCAGCTTTCGGCCATCGTCATCAACACCTGAGGGGGTCCCATGGCACTGCATTTCGAAGCAAAGGAATACCGCGCCCGGGTGCGCAAGGCACTCAAGGCGCTCGGCGAACGTGGCCTCGACGGCCTCCTGATGTTCAATCAGGAGAGCATGTACTATCTCACCGGCTACGACACCTTCGGCTTCTGCTTTTTTCAATGCCTGTATCTCGGTGCCGACGGCAAGATGGCGCTGCTGACCCGGTCGGCCGACCTGCGCCAGGCGCAGCACACCTCCAACCTCGACGACATCCGCGTCTGGACCGATGAAAAGGGGGCCAAACCGGCCACCCAGCTGCGCGATATGCTGGAAAGCCTCGGCGCAAAGGGCAAACACCTGGGCATCGAAAACGACGCCTACGGCCTCACCCACGCCAACGGGAAAGCGGTGGATGTCGCCATGAAACGCTTTTGCAGACTGAGCGATGCCTCCGACCTGATCACCCGGCTGCGTATGGTCAAGTCCGATGCCGAACTGGCTTACGTGCGCAAGGCCGGCCGGCTCGGCGATGCGGCGCTGAAGGCCGCCGTCGCCGAAACCCGCGCCGGGGCCAACGAGGGTGATATCCTGGCTGCCCAGCACAGCGCCATCTTTTCCGGCGGCGGCGACTATCCCGGCAACGAGTTCATCATCGGCTCGCAGCGCGACGCCCTGCTGTGCCGCTACAAGGCCGGCCGCCGCAAGCTGTCCAAGCGCGATCAGCTGACCCTGGAATGGGCCGGCGTCTATCGCCACTACCACGCCGCCTTCATGCGCACCCTGGTGATCGGCAAACCCAAAAAGCGCCACCTCCAGCTCTATGATGCCGCCCGCGAGGCCTTGCAGGCCTGCGAGGACCAGCTACGCCCCAACCGCACCGCCGGCGATGTGTTCGATGCCCATGCTAGCGTCATGAACGCCCATGGCCTCACCGATCATCGCCTCAATGCCTGCGGCTATTCTCTGGGGGCCAAGTTCACTCCGAGCTGGATGGACTATCCGATGTTTTTTCACGGCAATCCGGAGGTCCTTCGCCCCAAGATGGTCTTCTTTGCCCATATGATCCTGATGGACTCAGACAGTGGAACCGCGATGACCCTGGGCCGGAGCTATATTGTCACCCGTGGGGCGCCGGAGCCTTTA
>JAHEJE010000295.1 GCA_024639035.1 Alphaproteobacteria bacterium | reverse complement strand
CACGGCGCCGGCCGATATCGCGTTGACACGTATGCCCTGCGGTCCCAGGTCCGCGGCGAGGAAGCGCACGCAGGCTTCCAGGCTCGCCTTGGCGAGGCCCATAACGTTGTAGTTGGGCACGACCTGCGTGGCGGCGTTGTACGTTAGTGTAAGGATCGCGCCGTTGCGCCCCTGCATCATCGGCAGTCCGGCCTTTGCCAGCGCCGCGAGGCTGTAAGCGGATATATCGTGGGAAATCTGGTAGCCCTCGCGCGTAATGGATTCCACGAATCCGCCTGCCAGCTGCTCGCGCGGGGCAAAGCCGACGGAGTGCACGATGATGTCCAGGCCGTCCCACTCTTTGCCGAGTGCCGCGAATACGGCATCGATTTCTTCGTCGGAGCTCACGTCGCAGGGATAAAGAAGATCGGTGTTCTGCCCGAGGCGCTCGGCGAGTTTCGCAACGCGACTTTTTAACTTCTCGTTCTGGTACGTGAAAGCGATTTCGCACCCTTCGCGGGCGAAAGCCTCGGCGATACCGGATGCGATTGAACGATCACTTGCGACACCGACGATGAGTGCGCGCTTGCCGGCCATGAAGCCCATAGTGTTTCCCCGATTGCTTATTCGTCGGCCCGCATTCTACCTTGAAACCGGTCGCGGCCACACACGCCGGAAGTGGAGATTTTCTGTGGCGTCTGCCGGGATCGCTGTGCGTGACGTCCTGGTGCCGAGAGGCCAGACCGGGGCGCACGTGACTCCTTGCCGTGAATTCGCGGGCGGTCCGCGATTGAGGTGCCCTGATCAGGCAGTAAAGCCGTCGGTATCTCGGTCCCGCCCGACGCGAGCTGTTTCCAAATGCGGGAAAACCGCACGGGGCTCAGATAGGGGCAGGTATCGCTAACTGGATTGTGCCGTCACATCCACGTACATGGTCAGCTTTTGGCCGGGACGCAGGATCTTGTTCTTGTCGATCTTGTTCCAGCGCGCAAGCTGCGCAATCGTGACTCGGAATCGACTCGCAATCAGGTACAGCGAATCGCCGTTGCGCACCGTGTAACGCAGTTTGCGCGTCGTGTTGCCCAACGCCGCGGTTGGCGACATGCGCGGTTCCTCGATGTCGGCGGCATTGGTCCAGACGACGAGCTTGCGACCGACCGAGAGGGTGTCGCCTGGCGCCATGCCGTTCCAGGCAGCGAGCTGCCGGTGCGTGACTTTGTAACGTCGCGAAATCGTCCAGAAACTCTCGCCGCTCTTGACGATGTGCTCCACCCTGTTGCCGGCGCGCTGCTTGTTCTGGGTCCTGGCGAGGCGCGCATCGGCGCTCTTGCTGTAGGCGCTCAGCGGCTTGGTGGCGACCGGGATCATCAGGTAATGACCGGCCCGAATGGTGTTGCCCCGCAGGTTGTTCGCCGCGCGAATCGTGGAAATGGTGGTGTTGTACTTTTGCGCGATTTGCGAAATTGCTTCGCCACTTTTTACCTTGTGGCGTTTCCAGCGAACCCGGTCTTTTGCCGGGACCTCGGCGAGTGCCGCGACAAACTGCCCGGCGACGTCCGTCGGCATCACGAGACGATGGGGGCCCGATGGGTCCGTCGACCAGCGGTTATAGCCCGGGTTGTACTGGTAGACCGTATCGACGTCGACGCCGGCCAGCTCGGCGGCCAGCGCGAGGTCGAGTTGACTGCCAATATCCGCTACCGCGAACTGCTGCTCATCCGCGACGGTGGGCAGCGTCAGGTTGTACTTTGCGGGATCCGAGACGATCTCGACGAGCGCCAGCAGTTTTGGCACGTACATGCTGGTCTCTTTCGGCAGTCGCAAATTCCAGAAGTCGGTCGGCTTGTTGGCCTTGCGGTTTTTGCGCGCCGCGCGCAACACGTTACCCTCGCCGGAGTTATAGGACGCGATGGCGTTCAACCAGTTGCCCTCGTTGAGGCGCTCGAGGTGCTGCAGGTAATCGAGGGCGGCTCGCGTGGAGTCAACCACATCGCGACGTCCGTCGTACCACCAGTTTTGCTTGATCCCGAAGCGTTTCGCGGTGCCGGGGATCATCTGCCAGAGCCCGGCCGCGCGGCCGTGTGAATAGGCGAAAGGATCGTAGGCGCTCTCGACGATGGGCAGGAGCGCCAGCTCGAGCGGCATATTGCGGCGTTCGAGCTCCGCCGCGATATACGGCATGTAGCGCTGCGATCGCGTGAACACACGCGCAAGGTAATCCGGGTGTCGAACGAACCATTTGAGTTCCGCCGCTGTGCGCGGATTTTCTTCGTAGGTAAGGCTGAAGCCCCTGCGCAGCTTGTCCAGCACGTCCCCGGGGTGCGCTCCGGCGGTGACTATCGCCCCAGGATCGGCCAAAACAGTGCCGTACGAGGTCGCGGACGCCGCAAAATTCGTCGACAGCCCGTCGAGAAAACCCAGATTTGCGGAGGCCGTACCGCCGGCCGTGACAAGAGCGAGGCAAAAAAAGGTGACGCGAGTGGCGCGCAGGGGCCGAATTCTTTGCAATAATCGGCAGAGGAATGTCGAGCTTCGGAAAGACATCGAGCTATCGTACTGAGGGAAATCGGTTGTGCAAGGGGATCGTTCACATTTATCGCAGCAATGGCTGAGCACGGTGCTGGGGGAGGCATTGCTGCAGCGGGAAGCGCGCGTGGTCGAGGAGGCGCTCGACGGTATTTTTGGCGAGCACTGCGTGCAGCTCGGTCTGTGGGGCGACAAACGCACTTTTTTGCGCTTTACGCGCACGCAGCGCTGCGCTCTGATCGCGGAGACGGCCGACGGTGAGCCGTCCGCGGTTGCCGAGATGCATCGGCTGCCCATCGAGTCGGATTCGCTGGACGCGGTCCTGTTGCCGCACACGCTGGATTTCAGCGATCGGCCACACGCGATACTCCGCGAAGTTGACCGCGTACTGCGTTCAGACGGCCATGTGATTATCCTGGGCTTCAAACCCGGGGGCCTCTGGGGACTGCGCAGGCTCGTGCCAGGGGCGGGGATGCCGCCGGGGGCCGACCAGCTGATCTCGGACAGGCGCCTGCGAGACTGGCTGCAGCTGCTCGACATGCGTATTCAAAGTAGCACGCGCTATTTCTTCCACTGGCCGCTGCCCGGTAACAAGGCGCGCGCATCCAGTAAATGGGAACGCCGAGGCCAGGCCTGGTGGCCGGAGCTCGCGGCTTGCTATATGCTCACCGCGCAGAAGAGGGTCGGCACGATGACGCCGGTGCGGCCCCTCTGGCGGCGCCAACCCAAGGTTGTTGCGGGCTTGGCCGAACCTTCCACACGAGTATCGCGAATCCGTTTTGACCAAAGATAGAAGCTACCTTCCTGCCGCGCATGGCCGCGAAGCGGATTCTGCCAGAGGGATTGCAGGTCCCGAAGGGTGCGCTGTAGCTATGCCACCCCGGCGACCCGGCCGGTGCCAGTGCGGCCACAGCATCACCTCGTCCTTGCGCTCGGGAGCACGGTTCCGGAACACGTCGCTGTGGGGCTTGCCACGGGCTGCCGCAATCATGCAAGGCTCGCGTCAGAGCCGAGAGACTATATGTTGCAAGCGCGGCTCATGAGTAGCAGGGAAGTGGCTG
>JAHEJE010000294.1 GCA_024639035.1 Alphaproteobacteria bacterium | reverse complement strand
GGTCAATTTGCCTTGCGGGCCGGCGACGGTTCGTTTACCACCCGCCTCCCGGCTGGCAACCGGCCGAGCCCCGGCGGCTAGGAGGTTTATTCTCCGCCGGCGCATCCCTGTCTCAGACGATGTGTGCGCGGGCCGGACCCGGAAACCTGTCGGAGATTGTATAGCTCAGCGGAAGAGCGCCAGCCTCAAGGGCTGGAGGTCTCGGGTTCGATTCCCGATGCGATCACCATGATGTAGCTCATCGGGTAGAGCAACAGATTACGGATCTGTCGGTAGGAGGTTCGAATCCTCCCATCTCCGCAGCGGTAAAACGCTGCAACAGGCTGTTAACCTGTTCACCTGAACCGGCCCTGTGGTGCGGGCCGGGCCGATGCTTCAAATCCCGCCGGCGGCTTCGGCCAAGGGCGGGCGGCGAGGCAAAGGCCGCGGGGTTTCGGCTTCGAGCACCGGATGTGCCGCATGGCGCGCCCGCCGCCAAGGCTGATGCGCAGGTGGTTTGCCGGTTCGCCGGCCGATCGCCCCCGCTGATGCCACAGCCGCGGTGCTCGCCGTGGGGACCCCGGTGCCCGCTGAAACCGCGTCAACGTCCGCACTGCAGGGTCACAGCTGCGTCGCAAACTGAAGCTGGAACTGAAACCAAAACCGGAGAAGGCAAAGACATGCCCTGACTTTGGACATGAACTGAAAAGGAGAATGAGAAAATGACACGTGTACGCAACTACCTGATTGGAACAACCGTCACCGTGAGCGAAAACCAGCGGGCGCTGGTGCTGCGCAACGGTCGGCTGGAAACCATTCTCCGTCCGGGCAAGCACCGGTTCATGTCGCTGAGCGATCGCTTCGAGATCGATGTCCACAACCTGGCCAAGCCGGAACTGGTTTGCGACTACGACAAGCCGCTGTTCGCCGACCACGCCGGGCTCGCCGAGGCCCACTTCACCGAAGTGCGTACCGGGGCCAACGAGGTGGCCGTCGTCTATCGCGACGGCAAGCTTTACGGTGTCCAGAAGCCGGACGGGCGTTCGGTGTTCTGGAGCGATGCCGGACCGTGGACGCTCGAGCGCATCGACATCGCCGAAACGCTGGACGTGCCGCGCAAGCTGGCCGACCGGCTGGCGGCGCTCGGCACGCTCGACAAGATCAAGCGGTTCAACGTCGAGGACGGCCAGAAGGGCCTGCTCTACATCGACAACGCCTATGTGCGTCTGCTCGATGCCGGCACCTATGCGTTCTGGAACGTCGGCCGTCCGGTGGCGGTCAAGCTGATCGATATCCGCGCCCAGGCGCTGGAGGTGACGGGCCAGGAGATCCTGACCCGCGACCGGGTGTCGATCCGCGTCAACCTGGTGGCCCGTTACAAGGTCACCGACCCGGTTGCCGCGGTGTCGGGCGCCAAGGACTTCTCCGAGGCGTTGTACCGGGCCCTGCAGCATGCGTTTCGCGTGACGCTGGGTGCCAAGACGCTCGATGAAATCCTGGCCGACAAGGTCGCCGTCGATGCCGAGGCCGCCAAGGCGGTGCGCACCGAGATGGCCGAGATCGGTGTCGAGGTCGGCGAGATCACCGTCAAGGACGTGATCCTGCCGGGCGAGATGCGCGATATCCTGAACCAGGTTGTCGAGGCGGAAAAGCAGGCGGAGGCCAACGTCATCCGCCGGCGCGAGGAAACCTCGGCGACCCGTTCGCTGCTCAACACGGCAAAGGTGATGGCCGAGAACCCGGTCATGCTGCGCCTGAAGGAGCTGGAAGCGCTCGAGGCGATTTCGGCCAAGGTCCAGTCTCTGACGATCCACAACGGAACGCAGGGACTGCTGGACGACATCGTCACCCTGCGTGATCGCCAGGATGCATGACATCAACACGAACCTCACCCCGCCGGGAAACTGGCGGGGTGTTTGGTCTTGGTGCCTGCTTCGGCTGGCTATTTGGCCTTGGCGACCCGTGCCCGGGCAAAGGCTGAGATGGCTTCGGAAATCAGCACCAGAACGACGATCGACAGCAGGATGGCGGCGACGCGCTGGGTTTCGATCTGCAGCACGTTGCGCTTGAGATACCAGCCCATGCCGCCGGCGCCGAAGAAGCCGACAACCGTGGCGGCGCGAAAGGCGACATCCCAGGTGTAGATGCCGATGCCGGTGAAGGCGACACGGACCTGCGGGAAGATGCCGTAGATCATGACTTGCAATTCATTGGCGCCGGTTGCCCTGATCGCCTCGACCGGTCCCATGTCGATGGCCTCGATCTCCTCGGCGAACAGCTTGCCGGCAAAGCCGATGCAGAACATGGTCAGCGCCAGAACGCCGGCCATCATGCCGAAGCCGAGGATGGTGACGAACAGGATCGCCCAGATGGTCTCATGGACGGCGCGGGCGCACATGGTCAAAAGTCGCGCCACAGGATAGACGAACCGCTTGCTGGGCGAGACATTGTAGGCGCCGAACCAGCCCAGCGGCACCGCCGCCAGCATGCCGAACAGCGCGCCGAGATAGGCCATCTGGATGGTTTCGAAGACCGATGCGATGTAGTCGGCATCGGTGACGTAGGCGAGGTCGGGTGGATAATAACGGTCGGCGACGACGTTGCCGATGCGTCCGAACATGCCGAGTAGCCGATCCAGCGGAATGTTCAGGTAACTCACCGAAAGGCTCAGGAACGCCAGGGTAAAGAAGACACCGAAGTAGCGATACAGCGATCCGGGAAACTTGAAGCGCCGCCAGGTCCTCTCGCTGCCGGCTGCTGGCAATGTGCCCTGGCTGGCCATCAGATCACCGCCTTGCGCACGAAGTAGGAGACCAGTTCGCCGAACAGGATCAGCAGCAGGATGGCCAGGATGACCGCGGTGACACCGCCCTCGTTGAAGGTGTTGAGCTGGCGGAAGAACACCAGGCCAAGGCCGCCTGCGCCGACCAGGCCGAGCACCGACGAACGGCGGATGTTGATCTCCCACTCAAAGATGATGACGCTGATCATCGCCGGCAGGACCTGGGGCAGGATGGCATAGATGAACACCTGAAACTCACTGCCGCCAACCGCGCGGATGGCCTCGACCGGGCGCGGATCTAGGTCCTCAATGGCTTCCGCCGACATCTTGGCGATAAAGCCGATGGAGCGCACGGCAATCGCCAGGACACCGGCGAGCGCACCCAACCCGACAGCGGCGACGAAGAACAGCGCCCAGACGATCTCGTGGATCGAACGGCTGAGGGTCATCATCAGCCTGGCGATCGGATAGGTGATCGGCGGGTAGGGCGAGATGTTGAGCGCCCCGAACCAGATCGCCGGGACGCAGCTGATGACCCCCAGAACGGTGCCAAGGGTCGCTACCATGATGGTCTCCAGCGCCGGTTGCCAAAGGCTCGGCATCAGCGCCCAGTCGACCTGAAGGAAGTTTCCGATCGACTCCAACACACTCCAGACCGACCCAAGTCGCTGCCAGTCGGTGTCATCGACAATCGTCGTCTTGACGCTCAGAACCACGAGAATGGCGACGACGATATAGATGAAGGCGCGCACCGTCTTGTTGCGCCGCCGGGCGGCAAGGATGACGTCAACACGCCCGTCGCTGC
>JAHEJE010000293.1 GCA_024639035.1 Alphaproteobacteria bacterium | reverse complement strand
TCCGGCGCTGGCCGGTCATGCGCATGCCGCGCTTCTGGCAGGCTCTTTCAATGCGGTTCATGGCTGCTTCCGATAAATTCCACCACGGGTATAGGAACTTGCAATGGCGAACGCAATCTCCAGCGGTGCGTCACAGCGGTATCTGCATCAGCACCGCATCGCTGCGGGTGCCGTCCGGGTGACCGTAGTAGCCCTTGCGCCGGCCCACCTCGCTGAACCCGGCCGCGCCGTAAAAGGCACGCGCCGAAACGTTGTTCTCGTCGACCTCCAGATGCAGCGTGGTGCAGCCCCCGGCCTTCAACACTTCCACAACATGGCCCAGAAGCGACGTTGCCACCCGGCGCCGGCGGGCCGCCGGACGGGTCGCCAGCATGATGATCTCAGCTTCGTCGGCAGCCTGCCTGACCATCACGAAACCGAGCGGCTGAAGATCTTCACCGGCCTGACAGGCCAAATGAACCCTGGTGCCCGGCATCGCCGACAGTTGCGCGATTTCCCGGGCGTTCCATGGCTTGGGCAGGCATTCCGCATGAATAGCGGCCAGGACCTCGCCGTGCCCGCTGCCGGCCTCGGCGATGGTCACCCGCGCCGGCTTGAATTTCAGCGCCCGTGCCTGCTGCTTGGCGTCGGGCGGGCGCAGATAGAGCGGCCTCGGCGGTGCCGCGCCCGGCTGTTTTCGCGCCGCAAGTTGGGCTACCACATGCGGGTGGGGCAGTTCACCCCGGCCGGCAACGTCGATGCCCTTGCAAGACCGCGCCGCCAGTGCCGCGCCGGACCCGACAGCGAGCACGTCGCCGTCCGGCAGCAGCGCGGCCAAGTCCGCCAGCAGAACAGCCTGCGGCGCGCGCTCGGGTTGCAGGTCGGCAGAAAAAACCTGCACGTAGACCGCCTCCCGCCGGGCGTCGATGATCGCGGCAATCGGACGACCGGCAGCTTGCTGCTGCACGCCGGCGGCCAGCGCTTCCAACGTGCTGACCCCGACCGCTGGACAGCCCAGCGCCAGGCTGAGCCCGCGGGCAAAGGCAATGCCGATCCGCACCCCGGTGAACGTGCCGGGACCGGTCGAGACGGCAATCCGCTCGATGTCGCTGAACGCCGTGCCGGCCTGCCGCATCATGGCATCGACCATCGGCGCCAGACGTTCGGCATGGCCGCGCGCCATCGGCTCCATGCGCTCGCCTATCACCGCGCCGCTCGCCGTGTCGTACAGACCCGCAGAACAGGCCGCAAGCGCGGTATCGACGGCAAGTATCAACATGAAAGACTACCCGCATGCCCTGCCGGAAACGGGTCTTCAGACCGGCCGGACTTCCGAGACCTCGGGGATGAAGTGGCGCAGCAGGTTCTCGATCCCGTGCTTCAGGGTCGCCGTCGATGACGGGCAGCCCGCGCAGGCGCCTTTCATCTGCAGATAGACGATCCCTTCCTTGAAACCGTGGAAGGTGATGTCGCCGCCGTCCTGCGCCACGGCCGGGCGTACCCGGGTATCGAGGAGCTCCTTGATCGTGGAGACGATTTCCTCGTCGGCCTCGGCAAAGAATTCCTCGCCGCCGCCGAGCCCGGCATCGGCGTCGCTGAGCACCGGTGCACCGGAAAGGTAATGCTCCATGATGACCCCGAGAATAGCCGGCTTGAGATGCTGCCACTCGCCGCCCTGCTTGGTCACCGTGATGAAATCGGCACCCAGGAAGACGCCGCTGACACCGTCGACCGAGAACAGCCGTGTTGCCAGCGGCGAGGCCTCGGCGTCTTCGGTGCTGCGAAAGTCCCTCGGGGTGCCGCTGACCACCGGCTCTCCGGGGATGAATTTCAGGGTTGCCGGGTTCGGCGTTGCTTCGGTCTGGATGAACATGGTCTTGGCCTATGGCTATGACGCGATTTTCTTAGAATAATTCCAATCTTGTGTGCTGTCCATGCCGCAGGCGCGATTGTTACACGAGGAAGCCGACAATCTTGCGCACTTCGCGGTAAATCGGCTCGGCGATAGCGTGGGCGCGTTCGGCCCCGTCCTTCAGCACCTCATCGATCGCCGCCTTGTCGGCCATCAGGCGGTTCATCTCCGCCCCGATCGGCGACAGTTTTTCCACCGCAAGTTCCGCCAGCGCCGGCTTGAACACGGAAAACTGCGCCCCGCCGAATTCGCTCAGCACTTTGTCCTGCGAGCAGCCGGCCAGTGCGGCAAAGATGCCGACGAGGTTTGCCGCTCCCGGCCGCTCGGCCAGCCCGGCGGTTTCGCTCGGCAGCGGCTCGGGGTCGGTTCTGGCCTTGCGGATCTTCTTGGCGATCTGGTCGGCATCGTCGCGCAGATTGATCCGCGACAGGTCGGAGGGATCGGACTTCGACATTTTCGCCGCCCCGTCGCGCAGCGACATGACCCGGGTCGCCGGGCCGACGATCAGCGGCTCGGGCAACGGAAAAAAGCCGTCTTCATACCCGGCATCGCGAATGCTGTCGGCAAAATCGTTGTTGAACTTCTGGGCGATGTCGCGGGTCAGTTCCAGGTGCTGCTTCTGGTCGTCACCGACCGGCACGTGGGTTGCCCGGTAGGCCAGGATGTCGGCGGCCATCAGGTTGGGATAGGCGAACAACCCGACCGAAGCGTTCTCGCGGTCCTTGCCGGCCTTTTCCTTGAACTGGGTCATCCGGTTGAGCCAGCCGAGCCGGGCAATGCAATTGAAGATCCACGCCAGTTCTGCATGTTCCGGCACCCGGCTCTGGTTGAACACGATGTGTTTGGTGGGATCGATACCGGCGGCCAGGAATGCCGCGGTCACCTCGTAGGTGGAGTGGGCCAGCCGTTCCGGCCCGCCCCACACCGCGCGATCCTGGGTGATGGCATGCAGGTCGACGACACAGTAGATGCAGTCGTGCGAACGTTGCATTTCGACGAACCGGGTGATCGCGCCGAGATAATTGCCCAGGTGCAGATTGCCGGTCGGCTGCACCCCGGAAAAAACGCGATTGACGGGCTGGCTCATGTATTCTCTCCGAATGTCGATACGCACGGGAGGGCTATATGCCCGCAAACCGCCGGCAAGCCAAGTGGCTTATCCGGACCGGCGCAGCGACTTGCGCAAGTCGGCGGGCGAGATCAGCTTGGTGGCGTAGGCGCCGCCCAGATAGATGCCGGCCCCAACCGCGATCAGGCCGGCCAGCAGCGCCGCTCGCGCCGCCAGGCCGTTGGCCGCGGTGAAACCTTCGTGCACGAATTGGCCGGCGCCGAAGACCGCAAACCCCATCGCCAGGCTCAGCCCCAGGATGATCGCCAGCTTACTGCGCAACCGGGCATCGGCCTGGAAGTGGCCGCGCCTGGTCAGCGTGATGCCCAGCAGCGCGGCATTGGCCCAGCCGGCCAGGGTGGTCGCAATGGCGATGCCGACATGCCGGAACCAGGTAAACAACACCAGCGCCACGACGACATTGATCGCCACGCTGATGCCGGCGAAGTACATCGGCGTTCTTGTGTCCTCGCGGGCAAAAAACCCGGGCGAGAAGATCTTGATCAGCACGAACGCCGGCAGACCGGCGGCAAAGGCCGCCAGCGCATTCGCCGTCGCCAGGGTGTCGTCGGC